>JAKIWU010000046.1 GCA_022749905.1 Thermoplasmata archaeon | reverse complement strand
TCCCGCCGCATAATGGCGTGAGAGGAGGTACCAGCGGACCGCTCCGGCGCCCGCGAGATCGATCGCGGTTCGCAGGCGCACGAGATGTCCCGTCGACTTCGCCATCTTCTCGCCATCCTGGAGCACGAACGCGGTGTGGAGGAAGCGCCGCGCGAACGGTCGGTGGTCGAGGGTCTCGGCGATCTCGTTCTCCGCGTAATGGTGGGGGAACATGAGATCCCTGCCGCCGCCGTGCAGATCGACCGGGAGCCCGAGGTACTTGCGGGCCATCACGTAGCACTCGAGGTGCCACCCCGGGGTCCCCGGACCCCAGGGGCTGGGCCACCGGGGGCCGCCCGGTCGCGGGGCTTGCCAGATCGCGAACTCTCGCAGGTTCGATTCATCGGGGGTGCCGCCCGTGGAATCCGGCTCTGGGACGACGCGACTCGCGAGGTCCACGACGAGCGGTCGGCTCGAGGGGTGGGAGCGGCTCGGGTGGTAGACGAGGTCCCCTCCCTCCCGGTGGACGCACCCCGCGCGCTGCAGGCGTTTGCCGACGGTGCGCATCTCTCCGATGTGTTCACTCGCGCGCGGCGTCACCTGCGGCGGGAGGAGGTTCAGGCGGGCGAGCTCGGCGAGGAACCGGCGTTCCGCCTGCCGGGCGAGGGCACGCCAGGGGGTACCGAGCGTGCGCGCCCGCTCGAAGATCCGGTCCTCGAAGTCGGTGATGTTCATGACGAGACGGACGCGCTGGCCGTTCGCCTCGAGATGGCGACGGACCGTGTCGAAGACGAGGTAGGTCCGGCCGTGACCGACGTGGGCGTCGCCGTACACCGTTGGACCGCAGACGTAGATCCGGACGGTCTTCGACCCCGGTCGACGAACCGCCCGGAGACCGCCGTCCGGCGGAACCCGGAGCCGAAGCTCCATGGTTCCCTCGCTGGCCAAGAGTGGTGCTTAAGGCTTGCCGAACCCGGGGTTCCCACCGACGGCCGACGTCAGCTTCATCTGTCGGCCCGCACGTCGGGGCACGAGGCATGGAGACGCTCTATCTTCTCATCGAGACCGAGGTAGGGAAGCTCGAGGACGTGCAACGCCGCCTGCGCTCCGAGCCGAACGTCGTCGAGGTCGAGGCCGTCACCGGTCCGTTCGATCTCATCCTCAAGATCCAGGCCCCCCACATCAACGAAGCCCTCGACGTGGTCGTGAACCGGATCCGCAGGGTTCCCGGGATCAAGGGGACCGAGACCCTCGTGACGATGTCCGGGCCCTGATACTCGGACGGGCCCTCCGGGCCGATCCCCGCGCACGGGGCCCGGAGAGCGCTCCTTGGCGAAGGCTGCGAGCGACGAGGCGCGCGAGCCGGAGCGGTTCCGGCCAGTAGCCCACGACGATGCTGCGACGGACGAGGACGCGGGCCTCCTGCCGCTTCGCCCCGACGCTCGTGAGCCAGAGTGGGAGTCCGTCCGAGCCCAGCGCGAACGGCCGGTGGGCGCGCACGAGCCTCCAGCGGCGGCGGAAATCGGAAGCGAAGTAGCGGGCGAGCGCCGCGCGGATCGAGGGGAAATCCGGCGGCCGGCGCGTGACCGCCACCACCGGGCGTCCGAGAGCGCGGTGGAGCCGGTCGAGGTCGATCAGATTGAACCCTCCCACCGAGATCCCGTCGAGAAGGACGGCCCGTGATCCCTCGAGATACGGGGACGAGCGCAGGAGTTCCAGGATCCGTTCCGTCGCGTCCCGGCCATCGACCCGCACGCGTCCACTGAGGACCGCCTCGATCGATCCCGGGAGGCTCATCGCGACCACCGCGATCGGTGCGTACCGGTGGCGCCGCGTGAACGGCCCATCGTCCACGCCGAGGACGCGAAGATGCTCCTTCGCGAGCGCGCGGCGCAAGGCTAAGACGCCACGGCTCCTTCGACGGGCGTGTTCGCCGAGCCGGTGCCGCTCCGGTGCACGGCGTGCGGGCGGCTCCTCGTTGCCACCTCGCCGGTTGCGGTGTCGGCGACCTGGGTTGCGTGCCCGAGCTGCGGTCGACCGGTCGCGGTGGTGCATCCGCGCGATCCCCCGCCCCTCTTCTCGTGGGAGGTCTATCCGCATCTTTACCCCGCGCTCCCGCCGGTTCCCCGCGCTTCCGGAAGTCTGCGAACCCTCTCGCTCGTGGTGCTCGTCGCCGCGAGCGTCCTCCTCGCCGGGGTCGCGATCGCCCTCGTCCTCGAGGGAGCGTTCGCGTTCGGTCCCGGTCCCTACGCGGTGCGGGGGAGCATCGAGACGGGCGGACTCCCCAACGGCCCGTTCTACATCCCGGGGGCGACGATCGTCGTGCACGATGAGCGGGGCCTCGTCGGAACGACGATGTCGGACGCAGCCGGGGCCTTCCGGATCGGCGGACTAGCCCCGGGCCGCGTCACGCTCGACGTCTCCGCTCGAGGCTATGCGCCGGCCCACGCCATCACCTTTGTCTCGTCCGTCTATGCGTCGTCCGGGACCGACGCCGATCCGCTTGGCATCACCCTCACGTACGGTTCGCCGTCGAGCAACGTGACGCAGGAGTCGGCGCTCGCCGGCGCCTCGTTCTCGAACCTCGAGGAGTTCATTGCGAACCTCCTCTCCTCGGCGGTCCTGCTCGCGATCGGGCTGACGATCGCCCTGGCCGGCGTCCTCACCATCGCCCGCAACTCGCGACCCGCCGTGGGAGCCGCAGGAGCAGCGGCGGCGGCCGGCGCGCCGGTCGCCTTGTTCGTCCTCGGGATCGCAACGCCGTTTCCCCTTCTCGCTGGGCTCGGCGGACTCGGAATGCTGCTCGGGCTCACCGCGCTCATCGCCCAGGGAGTCCGGATGGCACGCTCGGTCGAGCGAGAGGACTAGCCGCTCGGGCGCGTCCGTCCGCGACGCTACGCGGACTGGTGGCGCGGCTCAGCCGCGCTCGCGCTCTGACGGGGGAGGGCGCGGCGATTGCGGAAGCCGCCGGTCAGGCTGTGGAAGTAGCCGATCGCGTCCTCGCCGTCCTTCCAGCAGAGAAACACGAGCTCGCCATCGAGCAGGCTGTACAGATCGAGGAGCCCTGAATCGAGGTCCTTGACCTCGATCCCTTCGCTCTGAAGGCGGGCGATTTCTCCCTCGAGCTTGCGCGTGAGCTCGGTCGTCTCGGATTCGAGGCGGTCCCGGAGCGCCCGGTCCGGGTGATCCCGAGCCTGAAGCTCGGCCCCCCAGAACGCGGCAAGGCGTTCGCGCTCCGCGTGGATCGTGCGGAGGCGGATCACCCAGCCCTGGAGTTCGCGCAGAGTGTCGCGCAACATCGGGAGATGGATCGTGGCTTCCTCGAGCGTCCAGAGCCGGCCGGGGCTCGGCAACGCATCAGCGCCGCCGTTCGGAGCCTCCCCCGATCGCTCCATCGGACCCTCCTCGATCCTGAAACGGCGGAGCGGCTATTAATGGAAGACTCCCGAATTCTCGCGTCACCTCCCTCATCGCTGACCCAGAAGGTTCAAGAGAGGCCGCACGGCCGCACTCGGACGGCCCCCTCGAGAAGGAACGAGCCCCCGACGCGAGGCATCAGTGTGCGTGTGGTGACGCGAACCGAGCGCGGAGCCCTGCGAGGCCCGCCTCGTCGATGTTTCCCCCGCTGATGACCAGCACGACGGGGCCGCGGCGCGCGATCTCGGGGTGACGGAGGAGCGCGGCGAGCGGTGCAGCAGCCGCCGGCTCCGCGACGATCGAGCCGCGATCGAGGAGAGCGAGCGCGGCGCGCGCGATCGCCCCATCCTCGACGACGAGCGATCGGGCCCGGAGCCGGCGGAGGATGGCGAACGTGAGGTCGCCAATGCGTCGCGTTGCGAGCCCATCCGCGATTGTCGTGGGGAGCCCACGCTCGACGATGGTGCCGAGCCGCAGCGAGGCTCCGAAGGTGGCGGAGCCTGCCGGTTGCACTCCGAAGAGCTGCGGGTCCCGACCGCTCGTGCGGCTCCCTACCCCGATCCCGGCGAGGAGACCACCTCCGCCGACCCCGGCGAGAATGCTCCGCACGTTCGGAAGATCCTCGAGGATCTCGAGGCCAATCGTGCCCTGCCCCGCGATGATCGCAGGATCGTCGAACGGTTCGACCATCGCGAGACCCTCCCGAAGCGAGCGACGCCGTGCCGTGTCGTGCGCCTCGGCATAGTCGGCGCCGCTCTGCACGACGGTTGCCCCGAGCTCCCGCGCCCGTCGAACCTTGAGGGGCGACGCGCGCTTCGGAACGACGACGGTCGCCTGCGTTCCCGCTTCTCGGGCCGCCCAAGCCACGCCGATCGCGTGATTCCCGCCGGACGCAGCGATGACGCCCCGGGTCCGCTCCGCTGGTGACAGTGTCGCGATCTTGTGGTAGGCGCCCCGCAACTTGAACGAACCCGAGCGCTGGAGATTCTCGAGCTTGAGAAAGACCCGGCCATCGGGGATCCCTGGGAGCGAGGGCGCCGCGATGAGCGGCGTCCGAAGGATCACCGAACGAACGACGGCGCGGGCCCGCACCACATCGCGGAGGGAGACAGGAGCGGTTCGTGACGCATTTCGCCCGCTCATCGGGCCTTGCGAGCCGCGGTCAGTACGTTGCGACGCGAAATCCGGGAGCCGCGAGCGCACGCGAACGCGAACGCGCCGGAAACGCGGTCCACCGACGAGAACTTGCCTTATGACTTATATAGTGAACCCTTTTCCCCGCCCGCACTGGAGGCAGGACTCCCTATCGACCTATGGCCAGGCATCGTCCACGCCGAGGATCTCTCGGCTATTCCCCGCGCAAACGCTCGGCCCAGCCCTCTCCCCGCATCCGTTCCTGGCCCCGCGGCCCGAAGACGGCGAGCATCGAGGGGTTCGCAGGGTTCAAGGTCGGGATGACGCACGCCTTCATGGTCGACTACCGGAAACGCTCGACCACCGCGGGCCAAGAGGTCTCGGTCCCAGTGACCATCGTCGAGGTTCCGCCGCTCAAGGCGGTGGCGGCGCGGCTCTATCGTCGCGATCCCTACGGCGCTCGCGTGGTCTCAGAGGTCTGGGCCGAAGCCCCCGACGCCGCCCTCGCTCGTCGGATCACCCCGCATCCACCGAGCTCGGCGGATGCCCGAACCTCCTTTTCCTCGACGGTCGCCGACGAGGTCCGCCTCGTCGTCCACACCCAGCCGACGCAGCTCACCGGAGTTCCGTCCAAGACCGCAGAACTCTTCGAAATCCGGGTCTCGGGGGAAAAGTTCGAGGACCGCCGCGGATTTGCGCTCGCCCGACTCGGTCAAGAGCTCGGGTTCGAGCAACTCGCGAAGGAAGGCGAGTTCATCGACGTCATCGGGGTCACGAAGGGGAAGGGGTTCCAAGGGCACACGAAGCGTTGGGGCGTCAAGCTCCAGCCCCGCAAGAACTCGAAGCACCGACGGATGATCGGGACGCTCGGACCCCACAACCCGAGCTTCGTCACCTACCGGATCCCCCAGGCGGGCCAGATGGGCTACCATCGACGGACGATCTACAACCTCCGCGTCCTCAAGTTCGTGCGCGATCCGCGCGCCGATCCGATCACGCCTTCCGGCGGCTTCCCCCATTACGGCGACGTTCGGTCCCCCTGCGTTCTGCTCCACGGATCGCTCCCCGGCCCGTCGAAGCGGCTCCTCAAGTTGCGCCTTCCGATGCGCAGCCACGTTTCGGCCGTCGAGAAGGTCGATCTCCGGTATCTCAGCACGCGCTCGAAGCAGGGGACATGAGCGCGGACCGGACCTCGGTCGGTGTGCCGCCCGAGGCGGAGCCGCACGCGCCGCATCACCGCGTCCACGTCCTCAACCTCCAAGGGAAGCCCGGAGAGTCCGTCTCTCTCCCCCTCGCCTTTTCCGAATCGATCCGCACCGATCTCATTCGACGTGCCGTGAACGCAGCCCGGTCGGCACGCCGTCAGCCCCACGGAACGTCGCCGACGGCCGGTCGCCGGCACTCAGTGGAGTGGTCGGGGAAGGGCAAAGGCGTCGCGCGAACTCCCCGGCTTATGGGATCGAACCGCGGTGCGCAGGCACCCAACACCGTCGGCGGTGGCCAGGCCCATCCGCCCAAGGTCGCGACGATCTGGCTCAAGCGCTTGAACACCAAAGAGCGGCGCCTCGCCTTCCGGGCGGCCCTCGCGGCGACCCGCGAGCGTGCGCTCGTCACCCAGCGCGGTCACCGCATCCCCGAGGCGATCCATCTTCCCGTTGTGCTCGAGGACCCCATCGAAGCCGTCGGCGCGACGGCCGATGCCCATGCTCTTCTCGAGCGCCTGCATCTGGTCGCCGACGTCAACCGGGCGCAGTGGGGCACCCACGTGCGCGCCGGCCGCGGCAAGCGCCGAGGCCGGTACCGGCACGAACCGAAGAGCCTGCTCGTAGTCACGAGCGAGCCGGGGAAGGCCCTCGGCTTTCGCAACCTGCCCGGCGTCGACGTCGTTTCCGTTGGGCGGCTCGGCACCGAGGATCTCGCACCGGGCGGAGACCCGGGCCGTCTGACGTTGTTCAGCCGGGCCGCGATCGACCGGCTCACCGCCCGACTCACGGCGGTGACGCCATGACCGAGCTTCGGCACCGGATCCTGCTCCACGCCTACGTGACGGAGAAGTCGATGGACGAGATGGAGCGGATGAACAAGCTCGAGTTCGTCGTCGACCAGCGCGCGACACGGCGCGACGTGCGCCGCGCGATCGAAGAGCTCTATCAGTGCAAGGTCGCGAAGGTCAACACCAAGATCGTGCGCGCTGGCAAGATCGCGACCGTGAAACTCGCAAAGGGATACTCGGCCGAGGACATCGGCGGCCGGGCGGGAGTGTTCTAGTGGGGAAGCGCATCGGCGCGCGCCGACGAGGCGCCGGCACCGGAGCGTACACCTCGCCGAGCCACCGCCATCACGGCGCCGTCTACCTCCCTCCCCCCTCGACCGAGGGGGTGGCGACGGTGGTCCGGCTCGCCCAGGCCCCTGGACGGAGCGCCCCCATCGCCGAGATGCACGCTGCGTCCGGCGAGAATTTCCGCCTCATCGCCATGGCGGGCCTCGCCACCGGCGACTCGGTCTCCCTGCAGCACGGTGCGGTGCAGCGTGGGAGCGTCCTCCCCCTCTCGCTCATTCCGGACGGCACCCTCGTCTCGAATCTCGAAGTGAACCCGTTCGACGGGGGGCGCCTCGTCCGCGCCGCGGGCACGAGCGCGCTCATCGTCGGTCGCACCCCGAAGGAGGTCACGGTCGAACTTCCGTCGGGAGTCTTCAAGACGTTCCTTCCGACCTGCCGCGCCCAGGTGGGCTCGGTCGCCGGCGGGGGCCGGCTCGAGCGGCCGATCATCAAGGCGGGCAAGAAGGTGCTCGCCTACCGATCGCTCGGCAAGGCGGCCTTCAAGGTCCGAGGCGTGGCCATGAACCCGGTCAACCACCCGTTCGGGGGTGGGGCCCACCAGCACGTCGGCCGCCCGAGCACGGTGAAGTCGGGCGCCTGGCCCGGGGCCAAGGTCGGCCGCTTCTCGAAATCCCAACGCCGCAAGCGCGGCAAGCGAGGGGGCTAGACCGTGCCGAAGCGCGCCGCTCGCAAGGCGGAAGTCCGCCGCAAGCGCGAGTTCACCTTGCACGGCCTCCCGCTCCCGAAGCTCCAGGAGCTCCCGCTCGCCGAGCTCGCCCGGATCCTTCCCGCCCGCGCCCGCAGGACCCTGCGGCGCGGCTTCAATGCCGAACAGCAGCGGTTCCTCGACCGGATGACCGAGGCGCCCGTTGGCAAGGTCGTTCGGACCCACTGCCGCGACGTTCTCGTGCTCCCCCGGCACGTCGGCCGGCGGGTCGCGATCCACAACGGCCACGAGTTCAAGGAGATCGAGGTACGCCCGGAGATGATCGGGCACTACTACGGCGAGTTCGCACTCACCCGGCGCTTCGAGAAGCACTCGGGCCCGGGCGTCGGCGCGACCCGTTCCTCCAAGTTCATGCCGTTGAAGTAGGGGGAACGATCGATGCGCGGCTACACCTATGCGTCCGAAAGCGGGGTCTCCATCGCGCGCGCGCGGGGCATCGAGGTGAAGATGTCCCCGAAGAAGACCTACGAGGTCCTCAACGCGATCCGCGGACGAACGCTCGAGGAGGCCCGGGCGATCCTCGAGGGCGCGGTCGACGGGACGAAGGCGATCCCGTTCCGCCGCTACAACCAGGAAACGGCGCACAAGCGCGGCATCGGGCCCGGACGCTTTCCGAAGAAGGTGGCGCGCTCCCTCCTCCAGATCCTCGCGAACGCCGAGTCGAACGCGGAGTACGAGGGCCTCGACACCGACGCGCTCTACGTGCGGGTCGCCGCCTCCGCGCGCGGGCGCATCACGAAGGCGAACATGCCGAGGGCGCAGGGTCGCGCCACCAGCTGGAACGAACAGACCACGAACGTCGAGATCGTCCTCGCCGAACGGACGGGGAGCTAGACGATGGCGAGCGAACGCCGCGTGATCCAGGAGGCGACCCGTCGGGTCCTCCTGAAGGACTACCTCGTGCGCGAGAGCTCGCGCGCCGGCTTCGGGGGCCTCGACATCCAGCGGACGCCGATGGGCACCCGCGTCACCCTGATCTGCGAGCGGCCCGGGATCCTCATCGGCCGTCGCGGCGAACTCATCAAGCAACTCACGCAGGACATCCAGGCGCGCTTCCAGCTCGACAACCCGCAGATCGAGGTCCAGGAGGAACGCCAGCCCTCGCTGAACGCCCAGCTCATGGCGGAGAAGCTCGCCTCGACCCTCGAGCGCGGCTGGCACTTCCGTCGCGCGGGGCACTCGACCGTCCGAAGGATCATGGAGGCCGGCGCGCGGGGCTGCCAAGTGATCCTGTCCGGGAAGCTCACGGGCGAGCGCCACCGGACGGAGCGGTTCAAATCCGGGACGATCAAGTACTGCGGGGAGGCCGTTCACCTGCACATGGCGAAGGGGTTCTATCAGGCGCGCCTCAAACCGGGCGCGATCGGGGTCAATGTCTGGATCATGCGTCCGACGGCGAAGCTCCCCGACGAGATCACGGTCAAGGGGGTCGTTGCCCACAAGGTGCCGGCACCCGACGACCTCCCGCCGGTCGTCGAAGGCGAGCCCGTGACCCCCCTCCCCGATATCCCGCCGGCTCCGGGAGCGGTGCCGTGACGCTGCTCCGCATGAAGGAGCT
>JAKIWU010000045.1 GCA_022749905.1 Thermoplasmata archaeon | reverse complement strand
CTCGCCATCGTGCCCCAGTTCGGACCGACGGTCCTCGCGAGCGTGCCCCTCGTACTCCTCCTCGCGTTCGGAGCCCTGACGGGAGACGCGGTCGGATCGTTCGTGAAGCGTCGTTTGGGGGTTGGGAGCGGGGCGCGCACGCTTCTCCTCGATCAGCTGCCGTTCGTTCTCCTCCCGATCGGGGTCGGGCTGCTCGTGTTCCCCTCGGTGTTCGTCCCCACCTTCCTCGGGATCGAACCGGTCCTCTGGCTCCTCGTGTTCACTCTCGGACTCCATGCGCTTTTCAACTACATCGGTTACTGGACCCACCTGAAGAAGGTCCCCTGGTAGGGAAGCGATACCGCCGATGGATCGTCATGAGGCCCTCGTGCGGATGCTGCGCGAGTCGGGCGCTGTGCGGTTCGGAACGTTCACCCTGGCGTCGGGTAAGACCTCGGACGTGTACGTCGACATCAAGGCAGCCTGGACCGACCCCGCGCGCCTCGAACTCCTCGGCCGGGCGCTCGCGGACAGGGTGGGCGACGTCGATCGCCTCGCAGGGATGGAGCTCGGCGCGGTACCGTTGCTCGCGGCGACTAGCCTCTACGCTCGCCGGCCGTTCGCGGTCGTGCGCAAGGCGGCGAAGGGGCACGGCACGGACCAACGGATCGAGGGCGAGGTGCCGCCCGGCGCGCGGTTCCTCGTTCTGGAGGATGTGACCACCACGGGCGGGTCGGTCGCCGACACGGTCGCGCTCCTCCGAGGGAGAGGCGCCAAGGTTGACCGCGTGCTCGTCGTCGTCGACCGCGGCGAGGGAGCTCGCGAGCGGCTCGGCACGCTCGGGGTATCGCTCGAATCCCTGGCCACGCTCGAGGAGCTGCGGGGCGCCGGTTCGTGACCGGTCTCGCTCACGCGGACGCGACCGCTCTCCTCTCCGACCCCGGCGAATCCTCGACGATCTACGCACGCGGGTTTTACGGTACCCTCGGTGCGGAGGGGCTTGCGCTCGATCGCTACGAGTCGGTCTACCTCGCCGAAAGCGGACGCGTGGAACTTGCCGATGACCGAGGACGCTCCGTCGCCTGGCCAGCTCTCTTCCGCCGGGCGCTGAAGGCAGACACGGGCTTCGGTGTGCGATACGTCGTCTACCGCGACCTCCGCCAAAGGGGCTACGTGGTCCGGGCCAGCCCGCTTCCGGTGTCGTTCGCCGTGCTCCCCCGCGGGGGAGTCCTCCACAAGACGCCGTCGAAGTTCTGGGTCGGCGCCGAGACCGAACGCGCCCCCTTCGATCTCGCGAGGACCCTCGATCTCGCCGACCGGGCGCAGGGCGCGAAGAAGTCCCTCCTGCTCGCACTCGTCGACGAGGAATCCGACCTCACCTACTACCGGGTCCGACGTCCGACACCTTCCGGGAGCCAGGATCCGAAACCCCTCCCTACCCCAGCGGTCGCGTGGCTGGCCCGGGACCGGGTCACGATGTTCGATCCGGTCGGACTCGACGCGCTCGGGAAGGCCGGAGCGTACGGGAGCCGGATCGGGGCGCGCCTCGAGCTGAGTCTGATCGAGGCGGAGGCGCTGCGCGCCTCCGGACAGATCGAGGTCCGCGACGCGCGGAGCGGCCGCATCGTGACCGGGGAGAGGCTGTGCACGCGGGCGCGTCGCCTCGAAGCCGGCTTTGACGTGAGGCTCGTCGCCTACCGGGCGCTACGGGGCCGCGGCCTCGTCGTGAAAACCGGATTCAAGTACGGCGCGCACTTCCGCGCCTACCCGCGAGATCCGGAACACGCCCACGCGCGCTATCTGGTCCAGGCCGTGGGAGCGGAGCACACCGCGCCTTGGCCCGAGGTGGCCGGCGCCATTCGCGTTGCGCAGGGAGTTCGGAAGGAGTTCCTCTTCGCGGCCGTCCTGCCGGACGGAACGGTTCGTTTCCTTTCCCTCGAACGGGTTCGACCCTAGGAAGCCGTCCGAGCGTCGGCGCGGCTGCGGGGGCGTCAACCTTCGGCGGCCTCGACGGCCTTGAGGAACGCGGCGATCCGAGCGGGATCTTTCTTCCCGCTCGGGTCCTCGACTCCGCGGGAAACGTCGATCCCCCACGGTCGAACGACCGAGAGGGCTTCGCCGACGTTCTCCGGGGTCAGTCCTCCGGCGAGGACCAACTTTCGACCCGGGTGCTCGTCGACGAGCTTGCGACAGATCTCCCAATCGGGGACGGCAGGGCTCCCGTCCTTCGCCGGATTTCCCGGTGCGTCCAGGTGGAGGATCGGATGCTCCTCGGGTGGCGGGACTCGCGGTTCCACGCCTCCGGACCCGCTCGGCGGGACGATCAACGACGGGACGATGTGGTGGGTCTCGAGGTACTCGAGTCCGGTCGGGACCGCGCCGAAGACCTGGATCCTGTCGACACCGAGACGATCGAACAACTCGCGAACGAGCTCCGCCGTTGGGTCGCGGGTGACCGCCCAGATCTCGGTTTCTGTGGGGACCATCTCGGCGAGCTTCGCGGCTTCTTCGATCGAGAGGTTCTGGGGAGCATCGGGGACGGCGACCAAGAAGCCCGCTGCGCCTCCCGAGGGCACGAGGCGAACGCTCGCCTCGTCGGTGAGGCCGGACAGCTTCACGAAAGTCTTCATGCCATGCTCCGGGGGAGACCGTGGTCGTCGCTCAAGAAGGGTTCGGACCTAGGTGGAAGCCCCCTTGGACCATCAGGTCGACGAGGGCGATCGCCGCGACGGCCTCGACCACGACGACGGCGCGGGGAACGATGCATGGATCGTGGCGACCTGCGACACGGATCGTCGCGCTCGTGCGCCGGACCAGGTCGACGGTTTCCTGACGGCGTGCGATCGAGGGGGTCGGCTTGACGGCGACGCGGAAGGTGATGGGCCCACCGAAGGTGAGTCCGCCGAGGATTCCCCCGGCATTCTGGGTCCGCGTGAGGATGCGGTCGCCCTCCCAGTAGAACGCATCATTGTTCTGGCTTCCTCGAAGGCGCGAGCCCGAGAACCCGGCCCCGAATTCGATGCCCTTCACGCCCGGGATCGCGAACGCGAGATGGGCGATCTCGCTCTCGACGGAGCCGAAGAACGGTTCCCCCACACCCACCGGGATCCCGGTGACGCGGCACTCGACGACACCTCCGACGCTGTCGCCCGCACGACGCGCCTCTGCGATCCGACGCGCCATGGCTTTGTCCTCACGAGGACCGGGGGCACTGGTCTCGCTGGCGAGCACCCGCGCTCGGAGCTCGCTGAGGGGGGTATCCTCCGGCACACGCGCGCTCACACCACCGATCGACCGGCTGAACGCCGCGACCTCGACGCCCGCTTCGCGCAGCATCGAGCGTGCGAGAGCGCCGGCGGCGACGAGGCCGACCGTCATGCGCCCCGAAAAGATGCCGCCGCCCGAGAGATCCGCTAAGGCCCCGAAGCGCACGGCGGCAGGGTAATCGGCGTGACCGGGGCGGGGCCGGACCCGGACGTCCGCGTACGGGGCCCGATTCACGTCGACGTTTGCCACATGCATCCGGATGGGTCCTCCCGTCGCCCGACCCCCTTCCACCCCGGAATCGAGGATCAAGCGATCCGGCTCCCGCCGGCGGGTGGAGAGCCGTCGCCCGACCGGAGCCCGCCGGTCGAGATCGGCCTGGATCGCGTTCGGATCGATCGGGGTTCCCTTCGGGACGCCTTCGACGATCGCCCCCACCTCCGGTCCGTGGCTCGAGCCGAACACTCGGACCCGGAACCGGACGCCGTGCTCCATCATGTTCGCGAGAATCGAATCGAAGCGCCCAAGGCTTTGAGGTCGGCCCAGAACCCGGGGTACGATTTCGCCACCGAGCGGCTGTCTCCGATGAGCGAACCCTCCCCGACCGCGAGCGCTGCGACGGCGGCGCTCATCACGATGCGGTGGTCGGAAAGCCGGGAGGCTCGGAAGGGAGTAACGCGATCGCCGCGCTGGATCGCAACGGAATCGGTGCGCAGCTGAACGCGCGCGCCGAGGGCCCGCGCGAGGTCCGCGGTGGCGCGCCTCCGGTCCGACTCCTTGCGCTGCACATGAGCGGCACCGACGATTCGCGTGGACCCCTGGGCGAGCGCTCCAAGCACCCCGACGAGGGGATAGAGGTCGGGGGTGTCCGTGAGGTCCACCTCCAACCCGCGTAGCCGCCTCCCTTCGACCCTCGCACCATCGTTCCCCCGGACAACCTTCGCCCCCATCCGCCGAAGGATCTCGAGAAGGCGAAAGTCTGCCTGCGGAGGACCACGGGGGAGACCGGTGACTCGGACGCTCCCCCCCGAAACGGCGGCTGCCGCCCAGAGGTAGGCTGCCGAGGAGGCGTCGCCGGGGATCGTGACGCGTCCGCCTCGGTATCTTTGCCCTCCGGGGATCCGATAGGACGCCCCTTTCACAGCTACGTGGACGCCGTGGGCGCGAAGGACGTGGCAGGTCGCGGCGACATAAGGCCGGGAGACGAGCCCGCGGCGGGTGCGGATCTCCGACGCGCCCTCGAGAACGGGAAGGACGAACAGAAGGGCCGAGAGGAATTGCGAGCTTTCCGAGGAATCCAGATCCGCGCGGACGGGTTGGATCGGCCCTCGGATCCGGAGCGGCACCGCGCGACCTTCGGAGGACCGGTGCACCCTCGCGCCCGCGGACTCGAGGACCCCGAGGAGAGGTTCGAGGGGCCGTGCAGCGAGCTCGCGGTGACCGGTGAGCGTGACCTCTCGATCGTAGAGCGCGGCCACAGCGGTCAGGAACCGGAGTGTCGTCCCCGAGCGCCCACATTCGATCCGGGCCGGGGGGCCGGCGGTTCCGACGGGGGGAGCCCGCGTGAGCTCCCAGGTCCGAGCGCCGGTACCGTAGCGGGCCCCGAGTCGTCGCAGGCCCTCCCGGGTGGCCGCTGCGTCGACCGAGAGTGAGGGCCGAACGAGCGTGGACCGTCCACGAGCGAGAAAGCCCGCGAGGAGTTCGCGATGGGTGTAGCTCTTGGACGGCGGGGCTCGAATCGTCCCTCGGAGGACCGAAGGTCGCACGAGTGCCCTCACGCCTTCACCGCGGACGGCTCGATGGTCTTGCCCGGCTCCACGAACCGGGTGGTCCGGATCTCGCCGGGCAGCTGCTTCAATACGTCGCGCACGGCGGTCTCGTGCTCCACGCGAAGGAGTGTTGCGAGGGTCGGTCCGAGTCCACTCACCCCGGACGCGATGGCGCCAGCGCGACGTAGGTCGCGCCGGACCGTGGCATACTCGAGCCCCAGGAGTGTTTCGACGAATTCGGTGTTGCGCTCCATCGCGGGGACGTACCGTCCCGATCGTGCCGCAACCTCTGCCGGACGACCCTCGGCGGCGTGCGCGCGGAACGTCGGGAGCCACTCGGGCGCTGGCGCATGATCCCCTGGAGGAATCCAGAGGAGGCAGAGCCAGTGAGGGTCGAGAGAGTCGTGGCGGAGGAGACGCCGTTCCGCGTTCACCGTCACCACGATGCCTCCCAAGGACGAAGCCGCTGCGTCATCGAACGCTCCGGTCGCGCTCACACCGGCCTCGAGGGAGGCGTCCGCGGAAAATCGCGCGGCCTCTGCGGCGGAGAGTAGACGGCCCGATGCGGACGCCACCGCGCGCGCGATCGCCACCGTCAGGGCCGAGGAGCTTTTCAGACCCTTCCGAGGCGGGATCCCCGAGTCCACGTGGAGACGCGCTCGGCGTATGCTTGAAGGCCCAAATTCGCCGATCGCCTTGGAGAGGCTCGCGCGGGCCACCGGCGAATCCGAGGCTCCCGGGATCTCGAGTTCCAAGGCCGAGCCCGGACCTGTTTCGAGTTCCACGTCGGCACGGAGAGCGAGCTCGATCGCGGCGGCGCTCCCCACACCTGTGGCGAGGGCATTGACGAACGTGATCGCTGCCCACGCGGAGCCCACGCCTCTCACGACGCCGTCCGGAGCGCGAGCGCGATCTCCTCCTCGCCGGGGGCATGGCCCCACCAGATCCGATAGCTCTCGGCCGCTTGGTAGACGAGAAGTCGGCGACCGTCCTCGTACGATCTCCCCCGAGCGGCCACAAGGTCCCGGACGATGGGCTCCTGCGGATCGTACACGAGATCGAGAACGTGGGTCTCGGCCCCCACCCATGGGGCGAGATCGAGCCCCGGCGGTCCCGCTCCAGCCTGGCCGATCGAAGTCGCGTGGATCACGAGTTCAGGCGCCCGCATCCCTCGGGAGGCCGGCGTCGCACCAAATTCACGCGCGAGTCGGTCGACGTCTTCCGGGGATCGGCCGACGAGCGAGGTCTGTGCCCCGATGGACCTCGAGGCCGCAAGGGCTGCGCGCGCCGCCCCACCCGTTCCGACAATCGTTACCCGGTCTCCCGACCACGACCCCGCGCCGATGAGCTCCCCGAGGCGGCGTACGAGCGCGAAGAGATCGGTGTTTTCGGCCTCGAGCCCGCCTCCGGCTCGCGCGCTGAGGACGTTGGCGGCGCCGCACTCCTCCGCACTCGGCCGTCGCGAGCTCGCGATGCCGAAGGCGACCTGCTTCCATGGGCTCGTGACGTTGAAGCCCCGGAATCCCTCGTCGCAAAGCGGTCCAAGCGATTCCCCGAACTCCTCCTCGGTGGCAAGGTCGAACGTGACGTAGAGCCCTCGATCGTCGAGGCGGCGCATCCAGTCTGCAAAGATTGCCGGGGACCGCGAATGGGCCACGGGGTGCCCGAGAAGCGCGTACAGGGGGCCGGGCGTCCTGGCACCGAAATAGTGCCGAAGCGCTTCGACGGGAATCTGCGATCTCTCCACAGGGGGTCTCGGGAATCCGTCGGGGAGTCGTGCGTAGACCGCCGGGAACCGCCGGCGCCAGGCCGTCGCGCGAAACAACGGACCGGAAGCTCCCGTGGTGTGCAGGACAGACGGCGCTTTCTCGTCCGGGGGCCCGAGCGCGGTCCGGAGACGGAGGGCTTCTGAGACCGTACACGGTACGACCACCTTCGCAAACACCGAACCGTCGGGCACGTCGCGCAAGCGTGCGCGCAGGAGAGTCGGTCCGGTCCCCGCGGGAAGGTGGGAGGAGAAGACCACGCGCGGACCCGAGATCTCGGCCGAGCCTGCCCGGTCGCGTTCTGTCTCGAGATCGATCCATGCGAAGGGAAAGCTGGCGATTCGAGTCCGAATCCGCGCACGAAGTTCCGCCTCGTCCGGAGCTTCACCGCCTTCCGCCTTCGACCGGTAAGTTGCCATCAGCGGGAGAACCGAAGGGAAGAGCTCGCCGATCCGATCGAGTTCCTGGGCCTTCCAGCGATCGAGTCGAACCTCGGCGACGTCCGCCCCTCCCGCTCCTGCCGCTGCGATCTCCTCGCGGCACTCGCCGAGGGTCCGACCCGGCAAGGTCACGATGAGGAGCGGTGGTGCCGCGCTCATCGTTCGACGACCGATTCGTCGATCACCGTCCCGAGGTGTCGCCCGGGAGGAAGCTCGACCACGCGCACCCGCATCCCGACCCGAACCTCTGTGGACGCCACGCGTCGTCGCAGGGCCGAGACGCGGACGGTCTCGGCCTCCTGCAGGAAGAGCGTGCCGGATCGCGAGCGAGTCCTCGCCTCGAGGACGATCATCGGGCGCGTCTCGATCTTCAGGCGGCCGACCCTCGCGGCCCGCTGGCTTCCCCCCGGAGTCGTGATGAGGATGGGGTCTCCCACTTCGAGTTCGGCCAGGTAGCGGGTCGTGCCATCGGCCATGAGGACGTAGCTGTGCGGGGCTCCGGCGTTGACCCGGAACGGGCGGGGCCGCGTGTAGCGGGACCCGACGGCCTCGCTGGCAACATGGAACAGCAGGGACGCCGAGCTCCCGACGAGTAACCCCTCCTCCGGACGGAGAAGGGAGCTCGTGTCCACCAGGATCCGCTCCGCATGACCCCCGGGTCTGACGCGCGTGACGACAGCGCTCGACCACCGGAGGTCGAGCCCGGGCGCGAGGGCAAGGTCGCCCTCGAGGGCATCAACGTCCTCGACCTGGCGGAGTTCGACGAAGACCCGATGGGCACCATGCTCGAGCGCGCCAAGGGCCCCCGGGAGCTCGACCACGCCGCGCGCGAGGACCCAGATCTCCCCCGCAGAACCCCGGCCGGCGATCAGGTTCTCCAACGGGATGATCCGTTCCCCCTTCCAACGAACGGCGACAATCTCTCCAATGCGCGAATGCCTGAGGACCGCATCGAGATCCGCCGGATTCGCGATCGAGTGAATGGGCACTCGCTTGGTGGATCCGCGCGAAGCACGAACATCCCGGATTCCAGAAGCATTGAGGGCGAACCAGGTCTCGCCCGGCCTCGGTACGGATTCGGACGGGCGGTTGGCCGCGAAGCAGCGAAACCCGCGCCGACGCGATCGGTCGAGAACGAGCGCCCGTTCGCGGCGATCCCGTCCGCTCAGAACGATGACGATCCGGTTCGTGCTCACGTCGATGGGCTCCGGGATGCGCCGTGCAAGATCTCCGCAAATTCCCGGGCGAGCGGCAGGACCGGCCGACGCTGGAAGAGGTTTCGTCCGATGCAGATCCCCCGGCAACCGGACCTCACGGTTTCGGCGACCCGGGCGAGGAGCTCCTGATCGTTCCCGGCTCGCTCGCCCCCACCGATGAGGACGGGCACCGGGGTCGTCGCGACCAGCCGCGTGAGCTCGCGCTCGGACCCTGGATAGGCCGTTTTGACGATGTCGGCGCCGAGATCGGCAACCGCGCGGCACGCGTGACGGATCGCCTCGGGGCGATCGGCGCCCGGACCCTTCAGGTAGGTCATGCACAGCGTCGGAACCCCGAGCGAGCGGGCCTGGTCGACGATGGACCCGAGGTCCGCGAGCATCTCCCCTTCGGCCGGAACCGCGAAATTCACCTGCACCGAGACGACGTCGGCGCCGAGGGCGACCGCCTCTTCGACCGTCCCGACGAGAACCTTGCGGTCCGGATTCGGGCCGAGGCTTGTGGAGGCTGAAAGGTGGATCCCCAGCAGGGTCCTTGGAAGGAGCACCGGTGCGATCTCGCGGACCGCCCCTTTCGTGACGATCAGAAGATCGACCCCTCCCTCCTGAAGCTCGGTGGCGAGGGGTGCCATCGCCTCAAGACCGTCGATCGGTCCCATCGAAACCGAATGGTCGAGGGGCACCGAGAAGAGGCGTCGGTCTGGCGAGGGGAAGAGCCGTCGGAGGCGGATCTGCGCGCCCGACATCGGACCGAACCCGTTCGCCGACGCCGGGGCCGCTAGCTCGGCTCGGGGATCCCGCCCGAGCTGTCAGCGACCACGCTCTGCAGGACGCCGTCGACCAGGAGGGCGTGCAGCGAGAATCCGCGGCGCATGGCGTCCCACATTTGCTTGCGGATTTCTTCCGAGT
>JAKIWU010000044.1 GCA_022749905.1 Thermoplasmata archaeon | reverse complement strand
GACGGATGCGGGGGTGTTCGACCGACGTCACGACCTCTCCGCGCGCGCGGACCCTTGTGCTGTTAATTAAGTGGGACTTGTGACCCGCGCGGTGCCGCCGCTTCTCGTCCTGGTCCTCGTCCTCATCGCGTCCGTCTTCGCCCTCCTCTTCCAGGGTGTCGCGATCCTTCTGGCGCTCCAGATGCCGACCCTGGATCCCGCACCGCTCGCCGGCCGACGGCCAGGACCGAAGGTGAGCGTCATCATCGCCGCACGAGACGAAGAAGACGACCTCCCCGCTTGCCTCGACGACCTCCTCGCCCAGGACGGCCCCGATCTCGAGATCCTCGTCGTCGACGGGGGTTCCACGGATGGGACGCGCGCTGCAGCGATGGCGCGAGCGCCGAAGGTCCGCGTGCTCGAGGAGCCCCCGCTGCCCGAGGGATGGGTCGGCAAGAACTGGGCCTGCGACGTCGGCTATCGGGCGGCGGGGGGCGATTGGCTCCTCTTCACGGACGCCGACATGCGCTACCATCCGTCGGCGATCCGGACCACGCTCGAATGGGCCGAACGGGAGGAGGCCGATCTCGCGACCCTCGCTCCCCGTATCGAGACCGTCGGATTCTGGGAGAAGCTCGTCCTGCCCTTCTACACGCAGATGGTCCTCACGTACTTCCGGACGCCGCGTGTCAACCGGGCCGATTCACGAGCCGCCATGGCGAACGGGCAGTTCACCCTGGTCCGCCGCGCCGCCTACGAGCAGGTAGGAGGGCATGCACGGATCCGGTCGGCCGTCCTCGAGGATGTGCGGCTCGCGCAGGAGTTCCGAAAGGCCGGACTGCGGATGCGGGTCGCATGGTCGCCCCGGCTTCTGTCCACCCGCATGTACCGGAGCCGCCGGGAAATGTCCGAGGGCCTGTTGAAGAACATCCACGGGACGCGCTTCTCCACGGCGCGCCAGGCGGGATTCCTCACGGCCCTCGTCGGATTCTTCTGGCTGCCGCTCGGCGTCCTTCCCCTCGGGATCGTGTGGGGTTCGCCGCTGCTCGCAGCGTGGGGGGCGTTCCTCTACGTTGCCCTGTTCGCGAAGCATTACGGGTTCGCCCGCGGCATCCGGGGCGCGGGGCTCTATGGCCTCCTCTTCCCGCTCGCCGTCGGGTACTACGTGGCCCTCCTCTGCGTGTCGATCGGACGCGGGATTCGCCGGCGCCCTCTCCAATGGAAGGGTCGCGCCTACCCCATCGAGGCGTAACGCTCGCACGGATTGGCGAACGGTTAAGGGGGGGTCGCCGTTCGGGGCGCCCGCGCCATGTCCTCAACCTCCTCCGAGCATTCCTACGGGCTCTTCATCGGCGGGAAGGACACGCCCGGGACCGCGGGGGACCGTCAGGACGTTCTCGATCCTGCGACGAACCGTGCGATCGGCTCGATCGCAGTCGCATCTGCGGACGATGCCCGTCACGCGATCGAGTCCGCGCAGCATGGCTTCGAAAGTTCGGACTGGGCGGGAGGCGACGGCGCGCAGCGGACGAAGGTGCTCCAACGGATCGCCCGCAAGCTCGAGGAGCGGCTCGACGAGTTCGCGAGGCTCGAGACGCTCAACATGGGCAAGACGCTCAAGGAGTCGCGCGGCGACATGGGGTTCGTCGTCCGCACCCTCGACTATGTGTCCGGTCTCGCCGACAAGATCGAGGGCGAGACGATCCCCGTCCCGGGCGCTCGCCTCGACTATACGCTCCGCGAGCCTCTCGGGGTCACGGTCCACATCGCCCCGTGGAACTACCCCCTCCTCCTCGCCGTCCGGTCCGTCGCGCCCGCGCTCGCAGCCGGTAACGCTGTCGTCCTCAAGCCGGCGAGCCTCACGCCCCTCACGGCGCTCGCCTTCGCGAAGCTCGCCCACGAGGCGGGCCTGCCGGAGGGGATTCTCAACGTCGTGGTGGGGAGCGGCGGTCGGATCGGGGAATCGCTCATCGCTGATCCTCGAACGGCTTCCGTGGCGTTCACGGGAAGCGGCGATGTGGGACGGCGCATCGCGGAGCTCGCCGCCCAGCGGTTCATCCCGGCCACGCTCGAACTCGGCGGGAAGGGCCCGGTCCTCGTCTTCCCCGACGCCGATCTCGACCGAGCCGCCCGAGGGATCGCCTTCGGAATCTTCGGGAACGCGGGCCAGATGTGTTGGGCCGGCTCCCGCCTCCTCGTCCACGCGTCCATCTCCGAGGCGCTCGTGAATCGTGTCGCTACGATCGCCAAGGGGCTGAAGCTCGGCCCCGGTTCCTCCGACGGGGTGGACATGGGTCCGCTCGTCTCCCCCGGACAGCTCGCCTCGGTCCTCTCGTTCGTGGAGGAGTCGGGGGCCGAGGGAGGGCGCATCGTCTGCGGCGGCTCCCGGGTCACCTCCGCTCCCCTCGGCGACGGGAACTTCCTCGCCCCCACGGTGGTCGCGGACCTGCCGTCCGGCGCGCACATCCTGCGTGACGAGGTGTTCGGGCCGGTGCTTGCGGTCACAACCTTCGACGACACCGAACAAGGGATCCGCGCCGCGAACGACACGCGGTACGGCCTATTCGCCTCGCTCTGGACCCGGGACCTCGCCACGGCGCTCGCCACGGCGCGGCGTCTCCAAGCCGGCATGGTCAGCATCAACGAGGCTCCCGTGACGTTCCCGCAGGCGCCCTTCGGCGGCTACAAGGAGAGCGGTCTCGGTTTCGAGCAGGGGACCGACGCGATCCTCCAGTTCACCCGGCGGAAGAACGTCGTGGTCAATCTCTCCCAACCGAAGCCGGCGAAGACCTCCTGATCCGCGGGATTCGTACGAAATCGACCTAAAGAAGAGCCCGGCTCGATCGGTCGACGCCGGTGACCGACGGTACCAATGCCTGGGGAACCTGCACCCTCTGCGGGGACGCGATGCCACCGACGGCCGCTTCCTGCCCGACCTGCGGCCATCCCGCGCCGGCACGCTCCCTCGGTGTCCAAGTCCTTCCTCCGAGATCCCGATCGCGCCTTCGCCTCGTGCAGAGCCTCCGCGGTCTCATCATCGTGGGCGCTGCCGTCGGGCTCTCCTACCTGATGGTCTCCGCGGCGTTCACGCCCCCGCCGGTCGCTGCGGATCCGCTGACGACGAGGGCCGTCTGGACCATCGCCCCGGGGGGTTTCGCGAGCCTCGCCGGATCGGTGACCGGCGCCGACTACATCGTGGGAAATTACACGGTCGTGAACCCGCCCGGGGCCCCGATCACGCTCCTCGTGTTCAACGAGACCGACTTCGCCGCGTTCTCGCTCCATCGCGCTGCCGTCCCGCTCTACAACGTCACGGGGGACTCGTCGGCGCGCCTGATCTTCTCGGCGCCGTATACCGACACCTACCATTTCGTCTGGGTCAACGGCTTCGCCCCCACGACGGGACTCGTCCTCTCCGTCTACGTGGTCACGAACTACGAGTCGAACGCGCTCGTCGAGTGAGACGTCCGCCTAGCTCGCGGCTTCCAAGCGTCGGAGGAACTTCGCCGGAACTTGGTCGGTGAGGTAGACCGTCTTCGCGGCTTTCATGATCACGATCCCGTCGCCGCGCGCGGCCCGCGTGTCGATCGCGAGGATGACGGGATCGGGGCGGCGCACCGAGCCGGCCGCCCGGGCGTCGTCGGCGGTCTTCGAGAGGTGGACCTTCTTGCGGTCGGAGGGCTTGAGCCCGACCTCGAGGACGAGCGGCGCTTCGTCCGAGGTCACGGGGAAGTAGAGTTCCGGGGGGATGTCCTCGGTCGGGAGGTCGAGGTCGATCTCCACCGTGTGCCCGTACGTGGCGCGGATCCGTTCCTCGCGTACCTCGTACCGCCCCTTCGGGTCGCTCTCCGCGATCGCGATCAGGTGGTGGGCGCGGAGCCAGTGGTAGCCACGGTGCCGGCTCGAGATCGCCTGGACGAGCTGCGGAACGGAGATGAATCCGTGCGTGTCGACCACGATCCCGTACTTGTCCGGGAAGTGCCGGAGGATCCCGGTCATCACCCGGCCCAAGTGATCGAGCTCCTGCGTGTTCATCAGGAAGCGGCCGGGCGCCCCGCAGACCGGGCAGTTCTCGTCCCGGAAGAAGCCGTGCTGGGGGCACTCCTTGAGCATGAGGCCGGGTCCTTCGCCTACGACTTCACCCGCTCGGCCTTCTTGTCGAAGTCCGTGAGGGCGTCGCCATAGAGGTCGGAAAGATCCTTGAGGACGCGCTTGAGGACCTGCTGCGGCCGCTCGCCCTTCGTCTTGAGGTAGAGCGTCGGGCGGTCCAGGAACGGATGGCCGAAATAGTAGCGCGCCTCGACGACCTTCTCCTCGGCCTGCAAGGCCTCAACGAGCGGCACGAGGAGCGTCTCTTCCGCGCGCGGAAGCTCGATGCGGAGCGTATCGTGCTCCTTGTCGACGACGCGAATCTCCATGGGGGAGGGCGAACCACCTCGGTTGCCCTCATAACGGTGACGCGGGCGGCCCCCGTCCCGTGACGCCGGCTCTCGGACCACGGCATCGCTTTAACCCGACCCCCTCGTCGGGCCCCGACCATCATGCGCGTGCTCGTCATCGGCAGCGGTGCGCGGGAGCATGCTCTTGCGTGGTGCCTCGCGAGTTCGGGGGCCGACGTGGTTGCCCTGAGCGCGCACGCGAACCCCGGGCTCGGCCGAGTCGCGAAGGAACTCGTCCTGGGGGATCCGTCGTCCCCGGAGGAGGCAACGCGGGTGGCGACGTCGCGCTCCGTGGCGTACGCGGTCATCGGCCCGGAGGCTCCCCTCGGTGCGGGCGTGTCCGACGCCCTCCGCACCTCGGGAATCCCCGTCGTGGGCCCCTCGAAGGCTGCGGCCCGGATCGAGACCTCGAAGGCCTACTGCCGGGACTTCCTCGCACGCCACGAGATCCCGGGCTCCCCCAGGTACGCAGCCGCGAAGACCCTCGAGGAGGTCGACGCTGCCGTCGCGGGATTCACCGGGCCCTTCGTCGTGAAGCCGATCGGGCTGACGGGCGGGAAGGGGGTCTGGGTCCAGGGACGCGACTTCCCCACCCCGGAGGAGGGTGCTCTCTACGCGAAGCGTCTCATCACCACCGGCGGCTCGGGCGTCGTCCTCGAGGAGCGGCTCGACGGCGAGGAGTTCAGCCTGATGGCCTTCGTGACCGACTCCGGGATCTACCCGATGCCGGCCGTACTCGACTACAAGCGGGCGCTCGAGAACGACGGCGGCCCCAACACCGGTGGGATGGGCTCCTTCTCGCAGCGGGACCACCTCCTCCCCTTCCTCTCGAAGGAAATGTACGAACGGGCGCTCGACATCCTCCAGAAGGCCGTCGAGGGAGTCCTCGCGGACGGGATGGGCTACCGAGGGATCCTCTACGGTGGGTTCATGCTCACCGCGAACGGACCCTACCTCGTGGAGTTCAACGCGCGGTTCGGGGACCCCGAGGCGCTGAACGTCCTCTCCCTCTACGAGAACGGGAACTTCGCCGAGCTCCTCAATGGCGTCGCCCACGGGAAGGTGGATCGAACGCTCGTGCGGTTCCGGCTCCGCTCCTCCGTCGTGAAGTACCTCGTACCGCCGGGCTACGGGTTCGCGTCCCGGCCCGGTTCCTTCGTCACGCTCGATGAGGAGAAGATCGAGGCGGCCGGTGCGCGCGTCTTCTTCGCCGATTCTGAGGCGGCCGGGCCGGCCCGCTTCCGACTCGGAACCTCGAGAGGGATCGCCCTCGTCGGCGAGGCCAGCGCAATCCACGAGGCGAGCGCGCGCGTCGAGGCAGCGCTCGGCTACGTCGTGGGGGACTTCTCGGTCCGCCACGACATCGGGACCGCCGCGGATGTGACGAAGCGGACCGAGCACATGCGCTCGCTGATCGCGCCCGGCGCGAAGCCGTCGCCGCTACCGCTGAGCGTCGCCGCCGCGGACGCGCCGCCCTCGAGCGCCGCCGATCCGTCGATGCTGATCTAGTCCTGGTCGCCGAAGGACGCGGTCACGCCCTCGGCACGGCTCGTCGCAGCGCGTGTGGAACGCGCGTCCACCTCGCGAGCGTTCTCCTCGAAATCCCCAACGGTAAAATACGCTCCCCGAGGTCCGGAGCGTCCGATGTTCTGCCCCAAGTGCAAGCGCCTGATGCGGCCCGACAAGCCCGCGGGCGTCTGGAAGTGCGGCTCCTGTGGCACGACCGTTCCCTTGGGACGCGCGAAGGAGGTGGGTCGCGTGGAACCCACCGGCCGGGGCGTCTCGATCGTTGAAGGCAAGACCACGACGTTGCCGACGACCGACGAGGAGTGCCCGAAGTGCGGGAACGGGAAGGCGTTCTGGGTTCTGCGCCAGACCCGGGGCGCCGACGAGCCCGAGACCCGGATCCTCGAGTGCACGAAGTGCGGGCACAAATGGCGGGAGTACCAGTAGACCCGAAGCCGGCGTTCGATCCCGTGGCGCGCGCCTTCTCGGTCGAGGGAGTGGGCGCGAAGCTCCGGCTCCGGGGCTGGATCCATCGATCGCGCTCCTCGGGAGGGATCCTCTTCCTCGTGCTTCGCGATCGGACCGGTTCCGTCCAAGTGACGGCACGCAAGGACCGCGTCGGGGAGACTGCCTTCCGGGCCGCTGCCGCGGCCCAGATCGAGGGCGCGGTCGCGCTCGAGGGGATGGTCGCCGAGGATCCGCGGGCCCCGGGCGGCCGCGAGGTCCGGGCCGAGTCGATCGAGGTCCTTCACGCCGGCGAGCCGTTCCCGATCTTCCAGGACCAGACGGAGGAGTTCCTCCTCGACAAGCGTCACCTTGCGATCCGCTCGCAGGAGCACGTGATGATCTTCCGGGTGAAGGCGGCCGTGCTCGCCTCGTTCCGGCGGTTCCTCGAGACGGAGGAGGTCCTCGAGATGACGCCCCCCATCTTGACGGGGAATCCGGCGGAAGGCGGCGCCGAGGCGTTCCAGGTCGACTACTTCGGGCGCCCGGGGTACCTCTCGCAAACCGCGCAGCTCTACCTCGAGGCGCTTCTCTTCCCCCACGAGCGGGTGTACGCGATCACGCCCTCGTTCCGCGCGGAGAAATCGCGCACGCCGCGGCACCTCACGGAGTACACGCATCTCGAGGTCGAACTCGCCTGGACCGACCTCGACGGGTTGATGGTCTTCCTGGAGCGGATGCTGACGGCGATGCTCCACGATGTGGCGACGCGGATCCCCGACGAGCTGAAACGGCTCGGCCGGCCGCCGGCGGAGTTGCTCGCCATCGCGCCGCCGTTTGGGAGACTCCCCTACGCCGCGGCGATCGAGCGCCTGAGGGCTGAGGGATTCAAGGTCGCATGGGGAAGCGATATCGGAACGGCCGAGGAGCGAGCGCTGACGCTCTCGGAACGTTCGCCGATCTTCCTCACGCGCTTCCCGCGGGAGCTGAAGGCGTTCTACATGCTCCGATCGCCGGCAGATCCCAAGACGGTGGAAGCCGCCGACCTGCTCGCTCCGGAAGGGTACGGCGAGATCGGAGGCGCGAGCGCACGCGAGACGGATCCCGAACTCCTCGTCGAACGGCTCCGCCAGATCGGCGCGCCCGTCCAGGAGTACGAGTGGTATCTCGACCTCCGCCGGCACGGGAGCGTGCCGCACGCCGGGTTCGGCCTCGGCATCGAGAGGGTCGTGCGATGGATGCTGCGCCGCGAGCACATTCGAGACACGACACCCTTCCCCCGAACGCCGGCGCGTCATACGCCGTGAACTCCACGAACTCGGTCCCGAAGTTCCCCGCGGGACTCCGCGACGCGGCAAGCGCTCGTTCGGGGCCGAATGGACCGCGGCGCGCCGCGAACCCCGCTCCTCGCGCATGCGAAGCGGGCACCGGAGGGCGAATTGGGCAAAGTTCAAGTGGAACGCACGCATCGTACTGTCGACGGTTGGGCTGAGGCAACTGGCGTGGCTGCTCAGGGCGAATCAGATTCTGGCGCTGCCGCCGCTCGCGTGGCCCCGCCGAAAACGGTCACGGCGAAGCCGATCATCGTCGAACGGCTGACCCATCACGACATCCCCGAGATCTGCGCGCTCTACAAGCGCGTCTGGGAGCCGAGGAAGGCGGAGATCCCCGCGGACCTCCTCAAGGCGTGGACGCCGACGGCCCTCGAGTTCTCGAGCTCGATGGAGGGCGTGACGTACTTCGCGGCGCGCCGCGATGGGAAGCTCATCGGAGGCATCGGGTGCTGGCTCGACGATGGCGCGTGCCAGATCCTCCACCTCGCGGTGGATGTGGACCAGCGTCGCCAAGGCGTCGCGACCGCGCTCACCAACGCCGCCATCGAATGGGCGCGGCACAACAACAGCTTCTCGGTCTGGGTCGACGCGCTCTCGAAGCTCGAGGACGCGGGGGCGATGTTCAAGCGCCTCGGATTCAGCGAGTGCGGCCTCCTCCACCGCCACCAGTGGAGCGAGGACGTGCGGCTCTTCGAGAAGGTCCTGTAGGGCGCGCCGGGGCGTTCAGTCCCCCGCTTCGTCGGGCCGCTTCCCTTCGTTTAGCGATCGGAGCTGGCGAAGCGCTTCGTCGGGGTGACCTTCGGAGTAGGCTCGGGCGGCGGCAGCGAGCGCGCTCGCCTCCCCGCCAACGTCGGCTCCGGTCGTTCCCCGCTCGACGAGCTTCCGACCGTAGGATGCGATCCAGCCGGGGAGCTCGGCCTTGAGGGTACGCGTGACCTCGGAGCGCGCGGCCCGAAGCTCTTGCTTGAGGGGCGCGAGATGCCCTTGCTTGAGCTCCCCTTCGAGCCGGGCCCGCAAGCTCGACGGATCCCGGGAGACCCGTAGCCCGAGCGCCCGTAGGTTGTCGAGAAGCCGCACGGTGGTCTCGATCCCTTCGGCAGCGTCCTGGAGGTGCCGCTCCTTCGTCGCCAAGACGCGATCGACGGCGCGCCGGCTCTCCGCGGCCCTCGCGGTGTCCCCGGCGAAGGCGCTCTGGAGCGCGGTCGCGATCTGATCGCGTTCCGAGGCGACCTCGATCCCGTAGTCTGCGAGCCGCGCGACGCGAGGCTCGGTCTCCGTCGCCCAAAGCTGGAACGCCTCCCCGAGCTTCTCCCGCGTGGCCGCTTCCGCCTCCTCGACGAGCGCGCCCGCCTCGGGCGCGCCCTGCTCGACGAGCGTCGCGACCCACTCGGGGATCCGAGGGAGTCGAAGCTCGAACTCCGTCGCGACGGCGCGTCCTGCGGTCAAGCGGGCGAGGCGAGCCTGCGCCGTCGGGCCGTCCGAGGTTCCCTCCCCAACGCTCGCGGACGTGGTCCGAGAGGGGAGCAGGACCGGACGCCCGCACGCCGGACAGGTTTCCGCGCCGTCCGGAACGGATTCACCGCAATGGCGACAGATCGACACGTTCTCCTCCATGCCGCTCGGGGGGTCGAATGCAGGGGGTGAGATTTGAACTCACGAACTCCTACGAGACCAGGACCTCAACCTGGCGCCTTTGACCAAGCTGGGCCACCCCTGCGTG
>JAKIWU010000043.1 GCA_022749905.1 Thermoplasmata archaeon | reverse complement strand
GAGTCCGACGTAGGTCATGTTCTCCATGGAGCGCCTCCGAGGGGGGGAGAGGAGGCGCTCGGCTTGGGGCTTCCGCGACATCGGCGGAAGTCAACATGTTCTATGGAAGATGGCAGGAATTACTCGGTGGGGGCACTGGGGTAATTCTCGAGGGGCCACTCGCAAAGCTCGGTTGGGCCGCCCCGTGCCAGAAAGCTGAGCAGCTACGAATGGTTTATTCTCACGGGATGGTCGGTCGAAGCACCGGGTGCGTCGGATGGGGATCGAGGACGAGGTCGGGGGCAACGCTGTGAAGGTCTACAAGGCGATGAAAGAGATGGGGTTCCTCTCCGAGGAAAAGATGGGGACCGCCGAGCGGATCACGCAGACCTCGAGGCTCCCGAAGACCATGGTCATGAACGCCCTGCAGGAACTCCAGACGAAGGGGCTCGCGCGTCGGAAGGTTCGCGAGAAGGCCGCCGGGTACTACCTGCTTAGGTAGCCGGCGCGTCCTTGGGGCGCGGTCGCGCCAAGCGGGTCAACAGGCGGCTGGTCGAGCGCAGGGTCACTTCGGTGACGGCGCTCACGCGCGCGACCTGGGCCCGGGAGCGTCGCTCCCCGCTCTGCTCGGAAGCGAGGTAGATGAGGGCGGCCACCACGCCGTGCGGCGAAAGGCCCGAAAGTCCGGGGTCGTGGTCGACCTCCTCGAGCATCGCTTCCACCGTCGAGCGCACGTGATGGGACAGCGCGAGCTCCTCCGCATACCGCGCGAGGAACGCTCGCGCCCCGACGGAGGGGATGGGTCGCTCGAGCCCGCGGCGGAGGAGCTTGAAGACGCGCCCGACCTCGGAGCGCCGCGCCGAGGCACCGCGAGCGATCTCGGCGAGGGTCCTGGGAATCGAGTAGCGCCGGCACGCAGCGTAGAGGGTCGCGCCGACGCTCGACGGAAGGTTGCGGCCCCGGAAGAGTCCTCGTGCCTTCCCTTCGCGGAAGATCCGCTCCGCCTCCTCGATGATCACGGTGGGGAGCTCCATGCGTTGCCCCGCGATCTCGATCTCCGAGGGCGCTTGGGAGCGCTCGACCGGTCCTTCGACGGACTTCGAGGTCTGTCGTTGCATCACGCGGCGCAGATGTTGGAACTCATAGCGGCGCCGCCAGTCGAGAGGCCGTCCCTGACCATCGCGGGAGCCCGAGAGCGTCGAGCCCAACGACCGTCGATGCCGGCTCGGCGAGGTGAACGGACCGATACCCCGACCCGAGCCGTCCCCTCCGGCTTCCGCAGGGCGAGGAGCGCTCGTCGCGACGATCGGCGCGTCCTCGAGGACGAGGCCGCAGTCCGCGCACGTGACCTCGAGTCGTTGCGGGTCCACGATCCGATGCGGTGAGCCGCAGTTCGAGCAGGTCGGAGCGGTGTCGCCCGCCGCCTCCGATGCTTCCGCCGAGGGTCCCCGGCCCCCTGTCATGGCATAGCATGGAAGGCTCGCCCGCTCTTTACGGTATCTGGGTGGGTCCCACCGGCGCGCGATCCCTGGAGGCACCGCCCACCGCACCGCGTCGAGGGCCTCCGATCCTCGCTGCGCGTCGGCAGGGTATTTCCGTCTTGCCGAGCTGAGGAGACTCGATGCGACCGGCCCTCATCGCGATAGGCGTCGCCCTGCTGACGATCTCGGTCGGTACCGCCGTCTCCTTCTACTCCGTCCCACCGACCGCGACCGATCACCAGGTCTCGACCGAGGTCCCCAGCGCATCGCTCGGACCCAACGAGACGCGGGCGGTCCTCCTGTACGGGATCAGCGCCTCGTCTGCGTCCCTGAGCGTGCGATGGACCGCGACGGGCTATCTCACGGCGGGACTCTACGACGCTCCCGCGTGCTCGACGGCTTCGCCCAGCTGCGCCGTCGGCTCGCCCCTCGCCCTCTGGATGCACAACGCGTCCGGGAGCTATGCGCGCACCGGTCTCACGTCGTATCCGTACCTGCTCGTCTTGACGAACCCGGGCCCCAAGGCCCTCAACGTCGAGGCATCGTGCGTCTCCCGGTCCAGCACCGCCGGAGCCGTCCCGGTCCTCACGATGCTCATGGTCGTACTCGCCACGGTCGCGCTCGCGGTGATCGGCGGGATCGGGATCCTCCTGGGGCTCTTCTTGCGCCGCGGTTTCCGTTCGGGACCCGCGCCGCTCGTCTCCCAAGGGGCCGAGGACGCGGCCTCGATCGCGGCCGCCTCCGGCGGGGGAGCACCTACTGGCCCCAGAACGGGCTCGCGGTCCTCCGAAGGCGAACCACCTCGTCCAGAACCGCTCGCTCCCGGTCGCTGAGCGGCATCTCCTTCAGCGAACGCGCCGCCGACTCGGGGATCTCGACGAGGAGCTGGTCCCCCTCGTGGACGTTCCGTCCCACGACCGCACCGTCGATCGACGCCGCGAGCTCCTCGTCCTCCTCCGCGGCCTTGACCGACTCGTTCTTCTTCTGGAGCGAACGCAGGAGACCCACCGTCGTTCCGTCGGAGCGCATGAGCCGGACCCCGGGGCGGAGCGTCCCGGCGAGGATCTTCACGCCGACGATGGCCGGCTTCGAGCTGCGGAAGATGAACCCCCGGAGGATCTCGAGCTTCGCCGGATGCACGAGCGCGAGGCGAGCCTCGGAGCGCAAGGTCCGGCCCCTCTCCTCCTGCCAAGCGCGGTACTCCTCGAGGATGCGGTACATGACCTCGCCCTGGAAGGTCTTCACCTCGGGCTCGCCGCCCGCCGGGGAAGCGTCGGGGAGCACGGGAACGTTGAACGCGAGGATGGCGCGGTGCGTCGGATCCTTCACCATCGCCATTTTGAGGTAGGTGGGCCGACCGACGGGCCCGACGAACGCCTCGTGCACCGGGATCCCGGCCTCCTTGCACTCGAAGGCAAGCGCCTCGAGACCGCCGAGGGTATCGGCGGCGAGCGCGACCCCCGACTCGGCGAGCACCGCGACGGGCTGGCTCTCTCGCGCGAGGTCGGCCTCGATGGCCGCACGGTCGTCCCCCGCTCGCACGACCTTCAGGAGGCCCCCCGGGAGCGCGTCCTCGATCCCCGGAGCCGCGAGAAACGCCACCGCCGCAGCCTCGAGCGCGGGCAGCGATTCGATCGGCCGGTTCCGGGTTCCCTTGCCCTGTCGGCGAACGGCCGGTCGGTAGATCCCGCGGATCTTCGTGGAGAACGGTCCGGTCCGGCCCGTCGCGACGATCTCGTCTCCGACGGCGAGGCGCCCTTGGTAAACGATGACGCTCCCGACCGGGCCGACGCCGCGTTGGTCGCTGCGCTCCAAGATCGTCGCTTCGCCGCCTTGCCGGACGAGCTCGAGCTCCTGCTGAAGGAAGCGTTGCGAGAGTCCGACGAGGAGCGCGATCAGTTCGGCGATCCCGACGGAGTGTTTCGAGGAGAGGGGGACGATCCCGACGTTCCGCGTGAAGTCGCTCACCTTGTCGTACCGGTCGGCCGAGAAGCCGAGTCGATCGAGATCCTCGGAGACGGAGTAGAGCCGCGCGTCGAGGACCCGCCGGTACTCATCCCCGGAGCGTTGGAGCTCCTCCGCGAGGGAGATCGGGCCGGACGGCTTTCGGAACCCCGCCAAGAGATCGATCTTGGTGAGCGCCACGGCGAACGGCGTTTTTTCGTGCCGGAGGATCTGGATCGACTCGCGGGTCTGGGGCATCCCGCCCTCTCGGACATCGACGACGAGGACCGCGAGATCGGCGAGGGCTCCGCCGCGCCGCCGCAGCGTCTCGAAGGACCGGTGGCCCGGAGTATCGATGAAGAGGAGGCCGGGCACGTCGAACCGTGCCGTGTCCAGAATGCCCTGACAGAGGGCGAGCACGGTGGGACCGGGGACCTCGATCGCGCCGATCTCCTGCGTGATCCCCCCCGCTTCCCGTTCCGCCCGCCCGAGCCCCGCGATCCGGTCGAGGAGGGTGGTCTTGCCGTGGTCCACGTGGCCGAGGAGCGAGACGATCGGCTGGCGGAGACCGGGCATAGACGGATTCGACGGGGGTGCGAGCCTTTACCGTTGCGGGATGCGCTCGGCACCCTCGGTCCGGAAGCTCTCGAGCGGGGCCGCGATGAGGGGAACGATGAGCTCGTTCGGCTCGAGCCCGCCGTGAGCGCCGACGAGGAACCGCGACGGCTTCGCCATGCCCGGCAGGAGGTAGGTGAGAGAGCTCGGGCTCGGAACGAGGGCGAGGAGATCCCCGAGCCGTTCGCGGATCTCGGGATGATAGGGGGCAGGGCCGAAGAGCCCGGCGTCCACCGCGTCCTCCATCGGGATCACGCGCGAACCCTCGGGAAGCCGGCGCTCGAGCGCTTCTCGAAGCGCGGGCGTCCTCCCGGGTCGCGCCGCGAAGAACCCCGCGCGGCGGTCGCCGGCGAGCGGGTGCAGAAGCTCGTCCGCGATCGCGGGCTCTTGCTCGATCTCGATCCGGGATGCGAGAGAGGCCGGCACTTGGCCGTGGTCGCCGGAGACGAGAAGCGTCGTCGCGGCGCGCTTCGCGGGCGGGAGACGGTCGGCGACGTACTCCAGGAGGTGCACGAGTCGATCGAGCTCCAGTTCCGGGAGTCCGGGCTCCGTCCCTTTCAGGTGTTGGATCGTGTCGAGCTCGTCCCAGTAGGCGAAGATCGTCGGCGGATGGTCCCGCTCGAGGAGCCGCAGGAGCTCGTGCGCAAAGTCGGTGCCGGTCGCGTAGCCGACGAACTCGGCCCCATCGTAGAGCAGCCGGGTCAAGCCCGTTCCCTGGAACCGGTCGCGGGTGAGAGCGCAGGCATCGAGTCCGCGGCGAAAAAGGGTGGGCGAGCCCGAGATGTGCTCGGGGCGCCACGCGGGACCCACGAGAAGATCCGGGGTCGCGATCCCGAGGGGGCTCATCTTGAGCATGTCGGCAACGACCCCGTACCGCGGCAAGAACTGCCGATAGCCGATGAGGCCGTGACGTCCCGGCGGAACGCCGGTCGAGAGGCTCGCGAGCGCCGCGGTGGTCGTGGTCGGAAAGACGGACGTGATGGGACGCGCTGCCGCGCCCCATCGCCTCCCTCGGCCGAAACGAGCGTGTCGGGCCCACCGCGTGAACCCGCTCCACCCGAGGCCGTCGATGAGGAACTGCACCACCGGTCCCTCGCTCCGTCTCCCTTGGAACGGGTCGAGCTCTTGGTCGAGGGGGGGAACGAGCGGAGGGCCGGGTCCTCCTTCCACACCCGAGGCGCTGAGGAGCGTCGCGGAAAGATTCGGGAGCGAACGTCCCCCGTATGCGGGGCAGGGGACTCCGAGGCGCCCCTGGGGCTTTGCGAGGGCGTCCGCTTCGGCGTCGCGGTGCGCGTCGAGGATGCCGTCGGAGCCGCTCACGCGCTGGCTCCGAGGACGACGCTCGCCGCGAGGATCGCCAGCACGACCCCGGTGATGAGGGTGAAGGTGCGATCCCGGATCGACGCGAAGAGGACCATCGAAAGGAGGACGCGGGCGATCGGTGTGAGGAGGAGGACCACGACCCCGAAGAACAAGAACGCGGTCCCGTCCAGCCACGAGGAACCTAGGACGAATCCGCCCCCGGAGAAGGGAGTGGGTGTCGAGATGGCGCCCAGGGCGCCGTGAGCGAGCGCAAGGAGAGACCCGAGGGCCAAGAGTGCCGCGGCGAGAGAGATCCCGATCCGCAGCGACCAACTGATCGTCGCGGGGAGGCCCGGGGGGAGAGGGTCGGTCACGCGAGCCATCCAACCCCCCGAAACAGCATCAGCCCCGCCGCGAGGAGCAAGATGCCGACGAAGAAGAAACGCAGGCGCAGCGTCGACCACGTCGGTCCCCAGCGCGTCGCGAGGTAGCTTCCCGACAGCACGGCGATCGCCACCGGTCCGACGAGAAGGAGGGCAACGTCGCCCGCGAGGAGGTAGACGAGCGCTCCGGCCGAAGCGGTGACCCCGATCATCAGCGTGGAGGTGGCTGCGGCCATGCGGAAGGGCACGTTCATCACGACGTTCATCGCGGGAACCTTGAAGATCCCACCGCCGACGCCGAGGAGGCCGGAGGTAACGCCCGCAAGGGCGGAGAGCCCGAAGCCCCATCCGGTCCGGCGCACCGGATAGCTCTCGGTCTCGCCCGTCAGCGGATCGTCGAACTGACCGCCCAAGCCGAGACGATCGGCCCAGGGGTCGGGGGGAGCGGGCGCGGCGCGTTCTCGACGTCGACCGACGGCCATGAGAGCGGCCGCGAGGAGGGTCACCGGGATGAGCAGAAGGATCAAGACGCGCCCTTGGCTCGCGAGGAGCGTCACGGAGACGATCGCCCCGAGGAGTCCTCCGGCGGCCGTGCCGATCTCGAGGAACATGCCGAGCCGCAGGTTGACCTGACCGGCCGAGACGCGGGACGCCGCGGTGCCCGACGTCGTCGCGACGACGCTCACGAGGCTCGCCGCGATGGCGAGGTGGATGTCGATCCCGAACAGAAGGACGAGCGCCGGGACGAGGAAGAGACCACCCCCGACCCCGAGGAGCGCACCGACGAGGCCGGCGAGAAACGCCACGAGCAGGAGGATCGCGAGGTCGACGAGCGGATCGCCGAGCCCTGCACCCGGTGCGAAGGAGAGCACTCGAGCCCCCTCGAGAAGCCGGGCCGAGTTACTTAAGCGTGGCAGACCCGCCTGCTTTGGGATTTTTTCTTCTCAATGCTTCCGCGGCCCATCGTTCATCGTTCACCTCCTTCCGTCGGTTCATGTCCCTCCCCTCCCCCGTCCACCCCATGCCTTCGGTTCTCCGGGCCCTCGTCCTCCCCCTCGTGGGCGAGCTTCCTCCACCGGTTCTCGCCCTCCTTCGTGACTACCGACTTCTTGTCAACGAGATCCTCCGCGAGGCCCTCACCTCAGGGAAGACCGCCCGCGGCTCGCTTTCCCGCTTCGCCCGCGACCGAGCGTTCGTCCACCAGCTCACCGGCGGTCACGCCGTCGCCGCTGCAGCGATCGGTCTCGGTCTTGCCAAGGCACACCGCCGTCGTCTTCGCAAGCACCTCGATTCCCGCGTTCCCTTCGTCCGCCTCCCTTTCCTCCGAACCGGCACCGACACCTTCCACCTCGACCGGGACTCCGGCAAGGTTCGCCTCTCCCTGCGCTACGGGGAGTGGTCCCACTTTTTCCTCCACCTCGCTCCCTTCCACCGAGACCGCCTCGCCGCTCCCGACACCCGCGTCAAGCAGCTCCACGTCACCCCCGACCGGGTTGTCCTTTACCTCGAACGACCCGCCCCAACCCCCTACATCCCCACCCGACTCCTCGCCCTCGACACCAACGAATCCACCCTCGATGGCGTCGCCCTCTCCCGGAAGTCCACCCATGCCGTTCGGGTCCCGTTCCCCGAGGTCCGGACGATCCAGGCGACGCACGTCGCCCGACGTCGGAAGCTCGCCCGGAAGAAGGCGACCGACCGACGCGTCGGTCGTCGTCTCCTCGATCGCGAAGGACGACGCGAACGGAACCGGGTCCGCTCCCGCCTCCACGTCCTCACTCGACATCTCATTCACGAGGCGGTCCGCAACCGAGCCGCGCTCGCCCTCGAGGATTTCTCCAAGCTGGCTCGACGTCGCCGCGGCCCCTTCTCTCGCCGCTTCGGAACGATCCGACCGGGGCCCCCGGGGTCGCCCCGTCGGGTCCTTCGACGCCGCCTCTCGAGCTGGCCTCGGGGCGAACTCCATCGCCAGCTCACCTACAAGGCGGCCGAGCACGGAGTTCCGATCTACTGGGTGAACCCCTTCCGCACCTCGACTATCTGCCCGAAATGTGGGGTCTATGCCGGTCCCCGAAGCAGGGTAGGACCGAAGTTCGTCTGTGCGAACCCGAGCTGCGGGTGGAGCCTCGACCGGCAGCTCAACGCGGGGGCGAACCTCGGGCGAATCGTTCTGCGCGACCACGGTCGGGCGGAACTCGGAGGTCTTCGACTTGACCTCGACGCCCTCTCCGAGGAGGCGATGAGGCCCCGCTACCCGTTCGAGCAAATCGAACGGGCACGGGCGGAGCGGAGGGAGAGGGAGGGATCAAACAGACCCCCCGGGGCGACCCGGGGAGTCGGATAAAATCCCAAAGCCAGCCCCGCCGGCGTCGTACTGTTCGAGGCGCGCCTGGCGGTCCGCCGCCGCGACGAGACGCTCCGCGCCGACGCTCACCGTCCGAACGCGACGCCCGAGCCCGCGAACTTCCGCCGACCAGATCTCCTCAAAGAGCCGGCGCGCCGAGCCCGCGAGCGCCTCCGCGCCCTCCTGGAGGCTCGGGAGCGTTCGACTTCGCTGCACCCTCTGGAAGTCCGCCCATCGGACTCCGACCGTCACCGTCCGGTAGCGTCGCCCCTCGATGGCAAGGGCTCGGGCGAGCTCGTCGGCGAGCTCGTCCACCGTCGCCGCAACCGCGAGAGGATCCGACAGATCCTGTTCGAAGGTGTGATCCGTGCTCCGGGAGCGCGGCCCCATCGGAACGTCCTCCGGGTCCGGGAGAATCTCGCCGCTCGCGAGTTGGTGGAGCTCCTCGGCGAAGCGTCCGAGCTGCTTGCGCACGCCGGGGGGCAGCGACCGAAGCTCGCCGACGTGCGTGACGCCGACCGAGCGAAGGAGATCCTCGGTCTTCGGGCCGATCCCGGGGACGGTTCGGACCGGGAGGGGGGAGAGGAAGGCCACCACCTCCTCGGGGGGGACGACGAGGACCCCTCCGGGTTTCGCACGATCGGTGGCGATCTTCGCGATCGTGCGATTCGGCGCGACCCCGACCGAGCACGGGAGGTGGAGCTCGGAGGTGACGTCCGCTTGGAGCGTGCGGGCGACCTGCTCGGCATCCTCGCGCGTGCCGAGATCCACGAGGATCGACGCCTCGTCGATGCTGTGGGCTGCGACGCGTTCGAAGCGCTTCGCGAGGAACGCACGCACCTCGGCGGCCGCCTGCTCGTACTTCTCGAAGTCGGGACGGATCCAGGTCGCCTCCGGGCAGAGATTGCGAGCACGGACCACCGGCATCGCGCTCCGTACGCCGCTCGACCGGGCTTCGTAGCTCGCGGAGAGCACGACGCCCCGGCTTGCTTCGTCCCGGGGTTCGGGCCCGACGATCACGGGTCGAGCCTCGAGCTCGGGGTGACCCCGGCGCTCGCACGAAACGTAGAACGCGTCGAGGTCGATGTAAATCGTCCAGCGCACGGGGGACCTCGTCCGGGGCTCGAGAGAGCGTGTCGGGACAAGGGGGTTTCGAAGGGGTGCAGAAACGCCCCCCGAGGTTCGTCCTCGACGAACCTTCTCGGCTCCGGCGACGGGGGGACTACCCGTTGGTGCCGAAGTCGACCGCGCGCGCGTCGACCGCGATGCCGTTCATGCCGATCTGGTAGGGTTGGACCGTGCGGGCGTGCGGGGTGCGGCGCATCTTGAGGATGCGGAGAGAGAGACCGACGCGGTGTCCGTCGGCCGCCGTGCTGTACCCGAGGACGACGACGCCGTCCGCGACGTACTCCGAGAGACCGTCGCGGGTGATGGAAGG
>JAKIWU010000042.1 GCA_022749905.1 Thermoplasmata archaeon | reverse complement strand
CCGGAAACCAACACGCTGTCGCCTGCATGTGCGGTAACGGTCGAGAGGGTGATTCCCGGAACGACCTGGAACTCTGCCTTCGCCCGGTCACCGAAGCCGTCGTGGGCGGCGATGAGATGCATCCCAGCCGTAGCGACGGGAACCACGACGAGGCAACTCGCGACGCCGGCGCCGTTCGTCGCATCGATGTGATTCGCGCAAGCCGCTGCGGCACCGTCCCAGCTGAATCCGATGGGAGAGGAGGCAGGAAACCCAGAACCTGTGATCGCGATGGTTTGGCTCGCCGTCGCCGAGGACGCGCTTAGGGAAAGCGAGGGAACGAGAAGCCCTCCGGCCGGTTGCAGAAGGGTGGGCTGTAGACCGTGAGTCCCCGGTGCGGTCGCAAGCTCGTGATTGGGGAGCGCGGAAAGTCCGGTGAACCCGGCGGCGACTCCGGATCCCACGAACCCGAGAGCGAGCAGTACGACCAGGAGCGAGAGTCGCAATCCAAGCCGGGCTCGGTTTCCACGATTTCCGGCTGCGGAGATTTTCCGGTCGAGTTTCGGCTGCGTCGTAGCTCCTAGGTCACAGGTTTCATTCGCTATCATGGTCGGTTGGCCTCCGTCGATTGGCTCGCGGGTCGGGGACTAGTCGCATCGGCAGGGACAGATGAGCTCGCTGGCCGGCGTGATGGGACCCCTCTACGTTGGATCGGGATTACACGATGGCCAAGGGGTTGCCAGACGAAACGCAGATGGACCCCTCCCAGATTCGTCCGGGCTACAACACCGCGGGGGGGTTGCCACCGCGGAGGTTGAGTGCGCATGCGTGCGTACTACCTCACCGAGCGAGGGAGTTCTCGTCTCTCCGACCTCTTAGACTTTTGCTCCCCTTCTGGCGGCGGAAACCGCCCGATTCACGTCGGCCGGAGCGGGGCGCCCGTGGGAAATGCTCCGAGCACAGATGGAAGGGCAGGACGTCGCGAACCTGATTCCCTGTGCTCTCGCCCCCGAAGCACGTCTCCGGTCGGAGGTAGCTGTTCGCCCTGGCAAGCGCTGGCTTTACCCTCCCTCAACGATTGCTTCGTCGGGGGCCCCTTCCGTTTCCGGATCGTGGGGAGGGCAAGAGACACTGCTCGATCGCGTGCCTGAGACCACTGCCGAGGTCACCGGACAGGGCCCGGGAGCCCCTCCCGTGTTCCTGCATCGTCGAAATCGTCCTGGTTGGATTTCCATGGCCTTGACCCTGGCCGTCGCCGGCGTGCTTGCGGGAGCCGGAGTGGGACTCGGCTGGTTCGGCGGACCTCCGCACCCGGTCACCCTCCTCGGTGAGGGAGCGAGCTTCGTTCTCGCGCTGATGAGCCAGTGGGAGGCTGGGTATCAACCCTCCTCACACGCGCGGATCAACTACAATCCCGCGGGCTCTGGGGCGGGGGTCACGGCGCTCACGGATCGTGTTGTCGACTTCGCCGCGACCGATGAGCCGCTTCAGGGAGCCCAGCAATCGGCGTTACCGGGTCCCGTCGTCACGATGCCGATCGCCGGAGGTTCCCTCGCCATTGTCTACAACCTGCCGGGTGCATCGACGCCGCTCCAGCTGACAGGGAGCGCGCTGGCCGCGATCTACCTGGGGAAGATCTCGAGCTGGAGTGATCCCCGACTCCAGGGACTGAACCCGTCCCTCGTTCTACCCAGCCAGCCAATCTCCACAGTGCACCGGGCCGACTCCGCGGGAACGACGTTTGTCCTGAGCGACTACCTCAGTCAGGACAGCGCAGACTGGAAGTCAGGCCCCGGCACGGGGATCCAAGTGAGCTGGCCCTCCACCCCCTCTCCCTCGGAGGCGATCACGGGGAACTCGGCTCTCGGGAAGTACGTCCTTCGAACTCCGTACTCCCTCGGGTACGTCGATCTGACGGACGTGCTGAGTCTCCCCGGACTCGCGTATGCCAAGATGGGCAACCCGTCTGGGAGTTTCGTTCTCCCGACGCTCGTGAACTCCCTTTCGGCGATCGCGGATCGGTCCGCGGGCTACCCATTCCCCTCCCCCACGGGGGATTGGCGGAACGTCAGCATGGTGAACGCTCCCGGCGCCGGGGATTACCCCCTCGCGATGCTGGCCTATCTCTTCGCCTTCCAACACCTCGACCAGGGGTTTGCGCCCTCGTTCAATCGCGCGATCGTCATCGTCGACTGGCTCAACTGGACGGTGGGAGCGGGTCAATCCTTCTTGACGGGACTCAACTACGTCCCCCTCCCGGCCGCCCTCTTGCAAGAGGACCGATCCGGCATCGCCAGCATGACCTTCGCGGGGCAGTTCGTTCCTCCCTGACCGGCGCCGCCACGGGTATCTTGGAGCAGCTGCGGGGCGCAGCGAGGGCCACCGCAGAAGGGCCAGGCGCTCGTCGGCGAGCCGTCGGACGGCGTAGGCCTACGGGAGCTTCGGTCCGGTGCCCTGCGGCAGGTAGGGAAGCAGGCTCACGTCCAGTCGGAGGACGTTGACATAGGAAGGTCCGAACACCCCGAGGGCCGGGTGATGGATCCGGGCATTCACGAACGCGAGCAGGAACGCCTCGGAAAGGTGCGAGTGCAGCGCGACGCGCGGGATCTGAACGAGCGTCGCGGAGGGGGTGAGGTCCGGATCGAGGCCGCTGGCCGATGGGCTCACGAGGTCGAGGGGGACGGTGCTGTTGTTGAGCCCTTCGAGGGAGATGTAGTACCGGGTCTCGTTGAGGAGCGCTGGATCGGTCGGACCGGGGGGGCTCTCCCCTCCCGCGCCCAGGAAGGCCTGGTCGTCGATCAGCGAGGGGCGGAGCCAGAAGAGCGTGGGGTTGCTGATGTTCTGGCCGAGAAGCGCCGAGGCATAGATCGTCCCGTTGGGATCGTGGAGGAACGAACCATGCGCAGCATTGGTGTTGAGGAGGTCCGCAACGTACGAGCCGCCCTCCGGCAGGACGAACCCGGCCCCGACGAGGAGGAGCACGAGAAACGTCGCGGTCGCGCGGGCAGAGGTCGCGGCCTCCCTCGGCGGCGGGCGCGTGCTATCCCCCGCCCCCTCGCGTTCCATCGCTAGCTCCCCAGGAAGTGGGTGATCGACTGGAGGATCGGCGCGATCGTCGGCGTTCCCAAGGCGTAGCCGAGGCCGACGTAGATGATCCCGATCCCGAGAAACGCGCTCACGAGCCCCCCGAGCCCGTAGACGAGCATGTTGTTCCGGAGGAGCTCGACGGCGGTCCTCGGGCGGAACGGCGCCCCGCGCAGCGCGATCGGGACCATCAGCGGGATGATGAGGGCGTTGAAGAGAAGCGTCGAGATCACAGCGAGCGCGGGGTTCCCGAGGCGGAGCAAATTCAGGAACCCCACCCCCCCCCCCCCCACGTAGATAGCAGGGAGGAGGGCGAAGTACTTCGCAACGTCGTTCGTGACCGAGAACGTCGTGAGCCCGCCGCGGGTGATGAGGAGCTGCTTCCCGAGCGACACGACCTCGATGATCTTCGTCGGATCGCTGTCGAGGTCGACCATGTTCCCCGCCTCCTTCGCCGCCGAGGTCCCGCTGTTCATCGCGAGCCCCACATCGGCACGCGCGAGCGCCGGGGCGTCATTCGTACCGTCGCCGGTCATCGCGACGAGGCGGCCCGCGGACTTCTCGCGGCTCACGAGCTCGAGCTTCGTCTCGGGCCGTGCCTCGGCGACGAACTCGTCGACGCCGCTCTCCTTCGCGATCGCGCTCGCCGTGATCCGGTTGTCGCCGGTGCACATGATCGTCCGGATCCCCATGAGGCGGAGCTCGCGGAGGCGGTCGGGGATCCCAGGCTTCACGATGTCCTTGAGGAGAACGACACCGAAGGGCTTCTTGTCCACCGCGACCGCGAGCGGGGTCATCCCGCGTCCGGCAGCGTCCTGCGCCGCGCGAGTGAGTTCCTCCGGCATGCTCCCGCAGTGCGCCTCGATGGCCGAGACCGCACCCTTGAGGATCTCCCTCCCGTTCGCGAGCTCGACCCCCGACACCCTTCGCTCCGGAGTGAACGGGAGGATCCTCGAGGCGTCGACGCGGATCCCTTCGCGTGCCACGCCTCGGCGCACCGCGAGCCGGAGGATCGAGCGACCCTCCGGAGTGTCATCGTACGCGGATGCGAGTGCTGCGTTCGCCATGAGGTCCGACTTGTCGATGCCGATGGCAGGGACGAACTCGACCGCGATCCGGTTTCCAGTGGTGATCGTCCCGGTCTTGTCGAGGATGAGAACGTCGAGGTCCCCGGCGGACTCGACCGCGCGCCCGGACTTCGCGACGACGTTCGCGTACGACACGCGGTTCACGGCCGCGATCCCGATCGCCGGGAGGAGCCCTCCGATGGTGGTCGGCATGAGACAGACGAGGAGCGCCACGAGGGTCGCGATGTCGAGGGAGATCGCGGCCGAGGCCGTGACCATGTACTCGAAGGTGAGGACGACGAGGATGAGGATGAGGGTGAACGCGGAGAGTAGGAGGGTGAGCGCGAGCTCGTTCGGCGACTTGTCGCGGCGGGCGCCCTCGACGAGCCGGATCATCCGGTCGAGGAAGCTCTCGCCGGGCTCGGCCGCGATCCGGACCCGGATCTTCCCGCGGAGCACTTTGCTCCCGCCGAGGACGCTCGTCTTGTCCCCGCCGCTCTCCCGGATGACGGCGGAGGACTCCCCCGTCATCATCGATTCGTCGATCTCCGCCGCCCCCTCGATCACGTCGCCGTCGAGCGGGATCGTCTCCCCGGGCTCGACCGCGACGGTGTCGCCCTTGCGGAGGACCTTCGAGTCGACCCACTCCGCCTTTCCGTCGGCGAGGAGCCGACGCGCCTTCGTACCGACCTGGATCTCCCTGAGGCTCTCGGCCTGGGCACGCCCCTGCGCCTCGGCGATCGACTCCGCGAGGGTCGAGAACCAGAGCGTGAGGAACAAGATGACCGTGATCGCGAGGAAGTAGGACCGGCTGAAGTGCGCACCGGTGAGGTCGGGAAAGACCGACGGGATCAGGGTGACGACGGCCGTGAAGATCGTGAAGATGTAGACGACGAACATGACCGGGTTGCGGATCATCGACCGCGGTCCAAGACGGTGCAGGGACTGCCCGATCGCGGAGAGGATCCCTAGCCGGGGGCTTGCCCGGTGCGAGACCGCCTCCGGAGGGGTTGCCGGCTCCATCATCCGCCACCTCCGAGCTCCGAGAACGGTCCGAGCGTGAGGACGGGGAGGAAGACGAGGGCGGTGGTGATCAGAATGAAGACGGTGAGGAAGAGCCAGAAGGTGACCGACTGCGTCTTCAGGGTGCCCGGACCCGGTCGATGGGGGCTTCGGACGGAGAGGGAGCCCGCGATGGCGAGCAGGGCGAGGATCGTGACATACCGTCCGATGAGCATGATCAGAGCGCCGGCGACGTTGAAGAAGACCGTCGTGTCGTTGATCGGTCCCATGCCGCTTCCGTTGTTCGCGGACTCACTCGTGAACTCGTAGAGGACGGTCGTGAACCCATGCGGGGAGAATCCTCCGACGGCCGACTGGAGGATCCCGGGCACGACGACCGCGACCGCCGCTGGGATGAGGATCGCGAACGGGTGGGAGAGGATCGCTGCGGCAGCCCACTTCACCTCGGGCATGCCGATCTTCTTGCCGAGGTACTCGGGGCTCCGGCCCACCATGAGGCCGCCGAGGAAGACCGCGAGGACGACGTTGATCAGCAGGACCCCGAACCCCGTACCATCGCCGCCGGGGGTCGACTGTAGGAACATCCCGAACATCAGGGAGACCTGGGCGAACGGGGTGAGAGACCCGAGCGACATCGACGTCGCGCCGGTGTTCGTGTAGACGCTGGTGAACTGGAACAGTGCGCTCTCGGAGATCGTGAACCGGTTCTCGGTGCCGAGGAGGTAGCCGGAGCTCTGGTCGGCCGTGGAGGGGAGGTACGGGTTCGAGCCCTCGAAGATGAGGAAGATCGTGAACCCGATGAGAAAGATCGTTAGGATCGTCGCGAAGAGGGGCCACACCTCGCCCGGGCGGCGGACGAGGCGGGCGAAGGCGAACGGCGTCGCGAAGGGGATCGCCATCATGAGGAGGATCGCCACGAAGTTCGATGCCGACGAGGGGTTCTGGAACGGGTGGGCGGCGTTGGCCGCGAAGAATCCGCCCCCATTCGTACCGACGAACTCGATAGCGTCCCAGGAGGCGATGGGTCCAAGGGGGATCGTCTCGCGACCGCTACCGAGCGGGAAGGCGGTGGCGGACTGCGCGAGGGTCTCCGGGACACCGAGGAGGACGAAGAGGAGCGCACCGATGACGGTGAGTGGAATCAGGATCCGTGTGAAGGTGCGCACGAGGTCGACGTAGTAATTCCCGAGACGACCGTCCTTCCGGGAGAATCCGCGCGCGAGCGCGGCGAAGACGCACAGGCCCGTTGCGGGCGAGAGGAACATGAGGGACTGGAGCCCGAAGAGCGCCGCGAACTGCGATACCTGTTGCTCGGGCACGTAGTGCTGGAAATCGGTGTTCGTCCCGAACGCGGTCGCGGTATGCAGGGCGAGGTGCCAGCTCATCGCCGGCGCACCGAGCGAATTCCACGCGAGGTCCGATTGGACCTGGAGGAGCACGAAGACGAACGCGATCGCGGCCCCGTCGGTCAACAGGACCGCGCGGAGGTACTGGCGCCAGGTCATCGCCCGATTCGCGTCGATCCCCATGAGAGCGTAGACGAGCCGCTCGACGCGACCGACGAATGGGTCCCACCTCGAACTTCGACCGGAGTACACGTTCGCGATGTGGCGCCCGAGCAGCGGCGCGATCGCGAGTCCGATGGCGAGAGTGAGGAGGACCTCGGGAAGGGTTGCGGTGGGGATCATCCCCCGACTCCAGCAGATTCCGTTCCGAAGGACCGGAGCGTCCGCCCTGTCCGAGCGTGGGTCCGTGAACCGGGGGGGAAGCCCCGAACCGAGGTCGTGGACTCTCCTTGGACGGGGTGGACTCCAGTGCCCTCAGATAATGTCGGCGCGCGGACAGGACATGGTGAATGCTTCTCCCGGCCGCGGGAGGCTTGATATAGAACGTCCCGGCCGGACCCGACCCTGCTTCTCGTACCTCGCCTTCGGCTTCGCCCCATGCGGAATGCTCCCCTCGTTCAAGGCGGCATTGAGGAGCGCCCCGATTCGGCAGGGCAGTCGGTGGCTACGCAGACCTGCGGCGCGGCTCCTCGAGTCCTATCCGATGCCCCTCGGGGTCCCGAAACCCCGAGATCTTCCCGAACGACTCCGAACGAATGGGGTCCGTGGAGACCCCGTTCGCGGTCAGCATCCCTACGGTGGTCGCCAGATCCTCGACGAGGAACTCGATCATCACATCCCCGTCGGGCGAGGTCCCTGTCGCGCCGTCGCGGTGAAGCGCGATACCCGCTCCTGATCCCGCCGAGAGCTCGGCGAAATTCGGGCTCGAGTAGCCGACGGTGAGGCCGAGAGTGTCCCGATAGAACTGGAGCATCCGATCGAAGTCCCGGGTGAAGATGAGAATCGTCTCGATACGGGAGGATCGCAGGGGACCGATCGGCGCACCCAGTCCAGCAGCTCCTGCCATGGGCCTCGTGGGTCGAGGCCGCGAGCCGATTAAGGAAGCGGGAGGAGCTTCACCTGTATCCACCCCATCGAGAACGAAGCAGCCCGCCGAGGTGCGGATCGGGTAGCGCTGAACGTCGTCTACGTTGACCCTGGAGCAGCCGCGCTCTATGCGAAAGCCGGCTACCGGCCGTGGAGCACCGCTCTGGCGGCCGATCGAGGCGACGGCCTGATCCCGCACGGACGGACCGCGCTTGGTCCGAGCCCACGCGCGCCATCCGAGCGCCCCGGATTCGGTCCGACTTCGTCAGTCACGACAAACTTAACCGCCCACCTCACTCCGTATCACCTAGAGGTCCGACACTCCTGCTCGCGACCTGGATTCTCGCCTGGCTGCACGTTGTAACCGCGATTGGTTGGCTCGGGGGCGGTATCATCTTCGCCTTCGTCATCGCGCCTGCCGTTGCGAAACTTTCCCCGCCGAGCAGGGGCGAATTCCTGGTGAAGGTCGTCCCGGTCATTTCACGCTTCTTTCAGGCGGTCGCAGGTATGACCATCCTGTTCGGGTTCCTTCTGCTCCTCAACATGGGAGGCTTCGGGCTGCTCGCCCCCTCGACCTTCTACGGGGTCGATCTCACTATCGGCGTGACGCTGGCCCTCGCGGCGTTCGTGTCCACCGAATTCGTGACGGTCCCCCTCATGCGCAGGGCGATTCGGACCCTCGAAAGCGCGCAAGCCGCGGGTCAACACGAACCTCCGTCCGAGTTTCCGCGACAGCTTCGCCGTGCTGCTCTTTCGAGCGTCGTGACCGTCGTGCTGCTCCTGCTCACCTCGGTCTTCATGGTCGGCGCAGGATTCTACTAGACCTGTCCGCCCGACCCATCCCGGCTCACCGCGCGATCGCGTGGGCGAAAGGTGGGAGCACGGGGAGCCACCGGCACAGTCCCAAATCTTGGGCTAGTCGAATTTCCGAAGGTGAGGATTGCCTCAGGCTAACCTTCGACCGTCGGGATTTCCATGAGTACTGCGAGAGCGACCCTCCAGCCGTTGGGTGTCTTTTTCCAAAGCTTGACCGTGCGACTCGCGAACGTCCGCCCCTCAATCGAGTAGTCTGTTCGGCATGCGGACCAAGCCGCCGACCCGAGATCCTGGACTTGGAGTTCGCTGAGTCGGACGCCGCTGAAGGTTCGCTTCCGAGGAGCCCGATGGCCATCGATCACGACCGAACGATCACGGGAACCACCAGGACCCCAGATGATGGCCTCCGGCGCAAACAGGTCTTCAAAAACTCGACTTGTGTCCGGCTACGGGCTCGCGTCGGCCATCCGGATTCGCTCTTCGAGCTCGCGAATCTCCTCCTCAACGGTCATCGGACCCCTGCGCTCGTGCGATCTTACCCGGTTCGCAGGGATATAGACAGCCTCCGCGCTAGCGTGCAAGGAGAAACCAGTCGAGCGAGGGGGGTCGGGAGCACGTCGATTTGACCCCGGAACGCCACTTGCGATGTCGGAGAGACCGAGCGGATGGGAGCACGGGGATTTGAACCCCGATATGCGGGTCTCTCCGCGCGCTCCAGTCACTCGTCCTCGGGGCGCAGGGCGCCCCTCCGCTGACCCAAATGTCCAGGACGGCAGAACGCCGCCCTGACTGGAGCCCGCCGGTCTACCAGGTTAGCCTATGCTCCCTCCGACCGACGGGAGCCTCCGGGAAGATAGCGTTTCGGTAACTTGTCAGCTTTGTGGCTAGGAATCGCCCTCATCGACGATCGCGGATGTCCTTTCCGTGTGGCCGGCCCCGCTCCCGCGCCCTACTCCGAGTCCATCGTTCATCGCTCACCTAGCCGGCATGGTTGACCTTCCTTCGCCCCCTCTGGTCTACCCGCCGTGTGGCTCACCTTCAAGTTCCGACTCCACCCCCTCCCCGCCATCGAGGCCGAGCTCCTCCGCTGGCTCGAGGAACTCCGCTTCCTCCACAACTACGTCCTCGAACAGCGCTCCACCGCCTGG
>JAKIWU010000041.1 GCA_022749905.1 Thermoplasmata archaeon | reverse complement strand
GTTGAAGCTCAAGCTCATGCCGACCCGCCCCCAGGACTACAACCAGCGGTTCTGCTCCGAGCTCAAGCTGAAAGGCGAGATCCAGACCCGTGCGAACGATCTTCTGAAGCAGGCGACCGAGCGCGAGCTGACGAGTGGCCGCGGTCCCACGGGGGTCGCCGCGGCAGCGATCTACATTGCGAGCGTTCAGTGCGGTGAGCGCCGAACTCAGCGCGAGGTCGCCGAGGTCGCGGGCGTCACCGAGGTGACGATCCGCAACCGGTACAAGGAGCTCACCGAGAAGCTCAACCTCCGCGTGCTCCTGTAGCGCGCGGAATCGTCATCTTTCCCTCGAGATTCGGCGCCGAGGGGACCATCGGCGTGGCGCGCGCTCTTCGACTCGCGGTCTTCGCATCGGGGGAAGGTACGACCCTCGAGGCCGTCGCTCGGGCCATCGAATCCGGCAAGCTCGAGGCTCTCGTCGCGCTCGTGGTGGTGGATCGACCGGGCGCCCCCGCGCTCCAACGCGCGGAGCGCCGGGGGATCCCGACGGTCGTGCTCCCGCTCCAGGGTCTTTCGCCGCACATCTGGTCGGAGAAGCTCGACCTCGCCCTCTCCACCCAGCGCGTCGAGCTCGTGGTCCTCGCCGGGTTCCTCTCGATCCTCCCCGAGGTCTGGCTCCGGGGCTGGAGCGGACGCGCGATCAACCTGCATCCGGCGCTCCTCCCCAAGTTCGGGGGACGCGGTCTCTACGGACGGCGCGTGCACGAGGCCGTGCTCGCCTCGGGCGCGACCGAATCGGGCGCAACGGTCCATCTCGTCACCGCCGGGGTCGATGACGGGCCGATCCTCGCCCAACGGCGCGTGCCGATCCTGCCGGGAGACACGGCGGATACGCTGCGGGAGCGCCTGAGACCGGTGGAGCACGAGCTCCTCATCTCGACGGTGCGGCGCTTCGCGAGCGGAGCGCTCCCGCTTCCCTATCTCGGGTCCGGCGAGGGTCGCCCTGCCGAGCCAGCCTCCGGTCGTTCCGAGGCTCGCTCCTGAGGGGGGCGAGCTCCCATGAGCTCGGCGAGGACCGTCGGGCGTCTCGGCAAGCGTAGCCGCAACGTGTGCTTCGTCGTCTTCGGGGGATATAGGCGTCCCTCGAGCGCCCGGGCGATGACCTCTCGCTTCGTGATCGGCGGGCCCGGGCCCCACCGCCCGAGGTCGATGGGGTCCGATTCGTAGTCGAACACCCACGCGGGGACCCAGCGCACCCCGAGGAGGGGGAGGGCGCGCGCCCGGTGATGTCCGTTCAGGATCACGTCGGAGCCCCTCGCGACCCAGAGGGGCTCCGCTAGGCGTCCCTCCCTTCGGAGCCGTTCCACGAGCGCGGCGACGTCGCGGTCCCGCACCTCCTCGTGGGCGCGAAGCCGCGCGGTCTCGACGAACCGGAACTCCGGCGAGCTCACCCGGCGGCCTCCGCGCGCACGCCCGAGAGGTGCTCGAGCGCACGCCGCACGTAGACCGCGACCATGCGCTTGCGGTAGTCGGGGGCGAGGAACGTGTTGTACACGGGACGCACGCTCCGCATGATCTGGTCCGCGATCGCGGTGATGGCTTCGGCGGTGAGCGGCGCTCCGACGAGCGGTGCGGTGAACTCGTCGAACCGCTTCGGGTACGTCTCGAGACCTCCGGCCGCGATCGCGAGGGCGCGGACGCGCGACCCGTCGAGATCGAGGGAGGCCGCGATGCCGAGCTCCGGAAAATCGAAGGTCGGCCGGATCCGGAGCTTCCGGTAGGTCGAACGCACTCGCCGGGCGGAGTCGGGGAGGAGAATCGCGGTGACGATCTCGCCCTCGGCGAGATGATGCCGGCGGATCCCGTCGCCGGCCGCATCGTAGAGATCGAGGACGTTCACCGTCCGCAGCCCCGTCGGGCCCGCGATCTCGATCGAGGCGTTGAGGACCCCGAGCGCGGGGGCGAGATCGCCGGAGAAGGTCGCGTAGCAACGCTCCTTCTGCGGTACGACGTGGCAGCGGTCGCCGTCGGCTTTCAGGCAGTAGCCGAGGCTGTCGCGCCAGAAGTAGCTCTGGTTGAAGAAGAAGCAGCGGGTTTCTACGAGAAGGTTCCCGCCGACCGTGGCACTCGCGCGTACGAGGGGGGTGGCGACCTCGCCGATCGCCTCCGCCAGCCCCGGGTACGTCGCGCGGAACGCCGTGTCGCGCTCGAGCTCGCCGAGGCGTGTCATCGCGCCGATCCTCTCGAGCGAGTGGGTCCGGAGCTCAGCGACGTCGCCCAGCGCCACAAGGTGCCGCTTGACGTTGAGATGCATCTTGTAGTTCGGGAGAAGATCGGTGCCTCCGGCGAGGAGGTCACACGCAGGACCGAACTTTCGCGTCAGCTCGACGGCTTCGCCCACCGAGGCCGGCCGGTGGAGCTCGAACGGGTCGAGGTGCACGTCACGCCCCCTTCCACGCGCGGCCCGATCGACGTCGCTCCTCGATCCCTTTCACGACCCGATCCGGCGTGATCGGCAACGTCGCGAACCGCACCCCTACGGCATCGTAGAGCGCATTGGCGACGGCGGGGAGCGTCGCAACGAGCGGACCCTCGCCGGCTTCCTTCGCGCCGAACGGGCCCTCGGGGTCGTCCTCGCCGACGAGGAGACATTCGACCCTCGGCATCTGCTGGGGCGCGGGGATCTTGTATTCGAGGAGGGACGGATTCATGAGCCGCGTTCCGCGATAGCTCATGGTCTCGCCCATCAGCTGCCCGAGACCCATGTGGATCGAACCCTCGATCTGCCCTTCCACAGCGAGCCGATTCAACGGGCGACCGCAGTCGAAGGCGGCCCAGACGGTCTCGACATGGAACTCCCCCGTCTCCGCGTCGACCTCGACCTCGGCAACGTACGCCGCGAAGGAATACGCAGGCGCCGTTCCCGCGCGCGCGCCCTTGAACGTCCCTCCCATCGGGGGGCTCGAGTAGGCGCCCGTCGCTGTGAGCGCGCCGGTGTGCTCCATCGCGGCGTGCAGCGCCTCGAGAAAGCTCGTCCCGATCTCGGGGCGGTGTCGGACCTCGATCCGCTCGTGCCCCACGACGAGCTGCTCGACCGGGTGCCCGACGAGGTGGCTGGCGGCCTCGAGGAGCTTATTGCGCAGGTCCTCGGCCGCGAGCCGCGCCGCATTGCCCATCATGAACGTCACGCGGGAGGAGTAGCTGCCCAGATCGATCGGGCTGACGTCGGAATCGACCCGCACGACGTGGACGCGCTCGAGGTCGACCCCCAGCACTTCGGCGACGATCGCGGCGAGGAGCGTGTTCGAGCCCTGGCCGATGTCGGCCTGCATCGAGTGGACCGCGATGCCTCCGTCCATGTCGACCTTGAGATGCACCGTGCTCTGCGGCATCTTTGGCGTGAAGTGGATCGGGCTGTTCGAACCCGAGATGTAGAAGCCGCAACCGAGCCCCACGCCTCGGCCGAACGGCTGCTTGCGGAACTTCCCCTCCCAGCCGCTCTTCTCGCGAGCTGCTTCGAGGCACCGCAGGAACGACGTCGAGGTGATCCGGAACTCGTTGATGGTGGTCGAACCCGGGGGGAGGGCGTTCCGCCGGCGCAGCTCGAACGGATCGATCCCGATCTTCTCCGCGAGCTCATCGAGGGCCACCTCGACCGAGTAGCGGATGTTCGTTCCGCCGTGTGCTCGCATCGCGCCGCTCGGCGGCTTGTTCGTGTAGACCCGGCGCCCACGGTAGCGGAAGTTCGGTACCTTGTACGGCCCCATCGACAGGACGCCGTTGTAGTAGGTGGTGACCGTGCCGAAGGAGCTCCAGGCTCCGCCCTCGATGAGCGCGTCGATGTCGTACGCCAGGATGTGCCCGTCGGGATCCGTAGCGATGGTCACATCGTTCTGCGTGGGATGGCGCCCGTGATTCGTGAGGAACACATCCTCGCGGTCGACGCGCAGCTTCACCGGTCGGCCGGTCTCGATCGCGAGCGCCGCGCAGACGATCTCGTGCGGCAGGGGATCGGACTTTCCGCCGAATCCACCGCCCACCTCGGGCTTGATGACGCGGATGCGATGCATCGGAATCCCGAGCACTTCGGAGAGCGATCGATGGAGATAGTGCGGGACCTGGGTCGCGCTCCAGACAGTAAGTCTACCGTCCGGGGTCGCCTCGGCGATCGTGACGAGCGGCTCGGTGAAGGCGTGCGTCACACCGGGAAAGATGCCGCGCACGCGGACCGTGTGGGCCGCGAGGCGCAGCGCGGCATCGACGTCGCCGAAGTGCTGGACCACTTCCTTTTGGATGTTGGTGCCCGCGAGTCCCCGCGCGTGGATCGGCTCCTTGACCGGGAGCACACCCACCTTGGGATCGGCGTACTCGGGGAGGATCTCGGCATCGACTCGGATCGCGCGGAGCGCCTGCTCCGCGGTCACCTCATCGGAGGCGGCGACGGCGGCGAGGATGTCCCCGACGTACCGGGCCTTCCCGACGGCGATCGCGGTCTCGTCGTGCGTCATCGGGAGCACGCCGAAGGGAGTCGGGTAGCGCTCCCCAGTTAGGACCGCGAAGACGCCGGGCATGGCGCGCGCCGCTCGCACGTCGATCGAGCGCAGGCGGGCGTGCGCCCACGGCGAACGTAGGAGGCCCCCGAACAGCATCCCAGGACGCTTGATGTCGTCGGTGTACTCCGCACGGCCGGAGACCTTGAGGGGTCCTTCGATGTACGGGATCCTTCCGCCCAGGAGACGGAAACCGGGGGGCGAGGTGGTCGCCACCTATCCGGTCCCCGCCGCCGCGACCTCGATGGCCTCGATGATCTTCGAGTAGCCGGTACAGCGGCAGAGGTTGCCCGAGATCGCCTTCGTGATCTCTTCCCGGCTGGGATGGGGCTGATCCCGGAGGAGCGCGGCGGCCGTCATGATGAAGCCGGGCGTACAGAACCCGCACTGCGTTGCCCCGCGCTCGACGAAGGCCCGCTGAACCGCATGGAGCTCCGAGGGGCTCGAGAGGCCCTCGACGGTCGTGATCGTGTGCCCCTCCGCGAGCGCCGCGAGGGTCAGGCAGGAGAGCGTCGGCACCCCGTCGATCCACACCGTGCAGCATCCGCAGGTGCCGAGGTCGCACCCGCGCTTCGTTCCGGTGAGGTTGAAATCCTCCCGGAGGAGGTCGAGGAGGATCCGTTCCGGGGGGAACGGACGATCGTACGACTGGCCGTTGACGCGAATGCTACCGGCGGGCCCTCGCTCCATGCGGCGCAGTGCTCGCACGGGAGGCGTCGGGGTTCTTATCGGTACGTTCGGGATGGAGGCCGCGGACGAGCTCGGCGACGATGCTGATCGCGATCTCCTCCGGTGTCTCCGCTCCGATCGCGAGACCCACAGGCGCGTGGATCCGACCGATCTCTGCCTCGGAGGCTCCCCGGCGCCGGAGCTCCGCGAAGATGTGAGCGCGCTTCGCACGGCTCGCGATGAATCCGATCGCATTCGGGAAGCGCGCGAGCGCTGCCTGGAGGACGTCGGTGTCCTTGCGCGCATCGTACCCCAGGACGAATAGATGCGTGAACTCCTCGGGCGCGAGGCGGTCGAAGAGCTCCGAAGGCCCGACGGCCTCTCGTCGCTCCGCGTCCGCGAACCGGTCCGCCCCGATCCAGTCCGGCCGGTCGTCGGCGACCGAGTAATCGTACTGAAGGGTCGGGAGGATGCGCGCTAAGGCGTGCGCGACGTGGCCGCCGCCCCAGAGCAGAACGTTCGGTCTGGCGGGCACGAACTCGATGAGGATGTCGACCGCTCCGCCGCAGAGGCTCGGGAGACCGCCCTCGACCCAGCTCTTGAGCTCGAAGTGTTGGTAGGAGCTTGCGCGCTCGAGGATCGCCTTGCTCGCGAGCGCCTTCACTTCCTCCTCGAGCGCGGCGCCCCCGACGGTGCCTACAGCAGAACCGTCCTGACGCACGAGCATCGTCGCCCCGACCTTGCCCGGAACGGAATCGGTGGCTCGGACGACCGTTGCCCGTGCGAACGATAGATGGGCCTTCATCAACCGAAGCGCCTCCCGCGTGAGTCTACGGTCCATCGGTTTCGCCCCCTCGCGCGATCCATTCGGAGTACCCGTGGGCATAGGACTCCGGGGTGTCGGCCTCTGCGACGACGCCCGGATCCCCGACAGGAATCCGCCGCACCTGCGGCCCGAGCTTTGGGAGGAGGGAACGCAAGGGCGCATTCCGTGGGAGGTCAAGGACCGCGGTGTGCGCCGCAGACCGAATCAGCACCGGATGACCGCCGCGTCCCTCGAAGGTCGGGATGGTCCACACCGCGAGATCGTCGCGTCCGAGGCTCGCCAACAGCGTTCGCACCGTCCGCTCGAGAGCAAACGGATGGTCGACGGGCCAGAGGAGCGCGTCCGAACCGTCCGCCTCCCGGATCCCTCGCTGCACGGAACCGGTCCGACCCTCCGCCCACGCTAGGTTCTCGACGATCCGCACGTCATCCCGCGCAACCGATGCGGCGATCTCGCGGGAGTGAGCGCCGACCACGACGATGACGGGGTCCAGCTCCGCATTCCGGACGATCCGGATCATCCGCCCGAGCACGCTTTCGGAGCCGACCGGAAGCAACGCCTTCGCTCGCCCGCCGAATCGCATCGACGCACCGCCCGAGAGGAGGATGGCCGCGGGCGTTCGGGGAGTCCCGGCGGGGTTTTCAACGGTCAGAGCGCTCGAACCTCCGTCTCGGGAGGAATCGGCCTGTCACTTTAAATATCACCACCGGGTGGGCGCGCCCCATGCCTCATGCGTACGACGTACCGGCGTCCCGGCTTCTGCCGCGCGTGGCGACGGAGCTCCGGGAGCGCAAGCTCGTGACCCCCCCAGCGTGGTCGGCGTATGCGAAGACCGGGGTGAGCCGGCAGCAAGCTCCGACGCAACCTGATTGGTGGTACCTGCGGAGCGCGTCCGTCCTCCGGAAGATCTACCTGAAAGGAACGACCGGAGTCCAAAGGCTCTCCGCCGACTACGGTGGACGACGCGACCGTGGCTCGGCCCCGTACCACTCCCGCACCGGTTCGCGAGCCATCCTCCGGGAGATCGTCCAGCAACTCGAGAAATCCGGCCTCCTCCGTGTCTACAAGAACCGCGGGCGCGGGATCAGCGCCGCGGGGCTCAAGCTTCTCGACGGCGCGTCTCGGACTGCCCTGAAGGAACTTTCCGAGACCCGTCCCGAACTCGCCAAGTATCTCTGATGGGTCGATGCCTGCAGGGGACGGATTCCGATGGCGTACGACTCCGACCCTGAGCTCGCCGAGCTCCGCAAGCGGCGTCTCCGGGAGATCGCTTCCATGCAGGGCGCCGGCTCCCCGAACGTCCAGGCGTATGCGGCCCAGCAAGCGGAGATGGACCGACGCGAGGCCGAACGCGCGGAACTCCTTCGGCGCATTCTCACGCCGGAAGCCCGCGAGCGCCTGGGTCGGATCCGGCTCGCGAAGCCGGATGTCGCGTCCGCGGTGGAACAGCAGATCATCGGGCTCGCGAGCTCGGGACGGCTCCCTCGGGCGATCGATGACGCGATGCTAAGGGCCATCCTCGAACGTATCATGCCCGAGCGACGCGAGATCAAGATTACGAGGCGGTAAGGGGGTCAGTCGATGGCGAATCGTCGGAAGAGCCTGGCACGCAAGCGGCGCCTCAATCGCGCCACGAAGAGCAACCGCCGCGTTCCCGCGTGGGTCATGCAGCGGACGAACCGCACAGTGACGCGGCACCCGAAGCGGCGCACCTGGCGCCGTGGTCACCTCCATCTCTGAGGCGGTTCGATGGCGAAGAAGACCGAGACGCGACGCACGGAAGAGCTCGAGCGGGAGTTCATCATCCCCCTGAGGGCGAGCATGCACCAGCCGTCCCGAAAGCGACGGGCCGGTCACGCGCTCGAGACGGTCCGCAGGTTCATCACGCGCCACATGAAGGGCAAGATCGAGGACGTGTGGATCGACCCGCGTCTCAACGAGCACATCTGGGAGCGGGGCGTCCAGCACATTCCGAGCCGGGTCCGCGTGAAGGCGATCCGGTTCGAGGACGGCCTCATCGAGGTCGACCTCTTGGAGGGGGGATAATCTCCCCCGAGGTCCGGTCGGGTGCCCGTCGGCCGCGCGCTCATCGCCGGCTCGCCCTACCTCGGCGTCTATCTGCGCGGCTCCGAGTCCGGCCTCGTCGCCCCGCCCAGCACCCCGAATGACGTCCTCCGCGACGCCGAACGGCTCCTTGGAGTCCCGTCGGTACGCACTAGCGTCATGGGGACGGAGCTCGTCGGCGCGCTGGTCGCCTTCAACTCGCATGGGGTAGTCGTAGGAGTCGGTCTCGACGAACGGGAGCGTGTGGTCCTCGAACGCCTCGCACCCGTGGTCCCGATCGTGAGCCGGCAGAATGCCCTCGGCAACAACGTGCTCGCGAACGACTCGGGAGCGGTCGTGCATCCCGAGTTCAGCGATGATGCGGTCGAGAAGATCGGCCGCGCGCTGCGGGTTCCGGCCCGGCATGGGACCGTTGCGGGGCTCGGGACCGTCGGCATGGCCGCGTCGGCGACCAACCAGGGGCTCGTCGTCCATCCGCGTGCGACCGATCGCGAAGTCGAACGGCTCGTCGAGGTGTTGAAGGTCCCCGCACACCGCTCGACTGCGAACTTCGGAGTCCCCGTCGTCGGCGCGTGCCTCGCCGCGAACACGCGCGGAGTACTGGTCGGCCGGCCGACCACGACGGTGGAGATCGTCCACCTGCAGGAAGGCTTCGGGATCTTCGACTAGAGGGAGTGTCGCCCTAGGTTCCGCGACGTCGCTTGACGTACCTGCATGTGTAGCCCGCGATCCGGTTGACGAGCTTCTTGTAGGTGATCGTCGGCTTCCCGTCGACCATCACTTGGAGATCGGTCAGCTCGAGAACTTTCTTCCGGTTCTCCGCGTACCCTCCCTTGAACGACTCGGGATAGTTGCGAACCAGCTCGATCGCGATCCGCTTGATGTACGTCTGCCGGATGTTGCCCATGAGGGTCGTTCGGACCTGGGCCCGTCATATAACCGTTCCTGCGGAACGGCGGTCCGAAACAGCTGAGGACGGTCCAACCCCCGTGACCCCGTGCCCCGCGGTCCTCGATGGGAATCCCGAGTTTGCGCGAGCGAACTCGTCGAGCTCGCCTCCGCCTCTGCTTCGGAACCCTCAAATACCCTATACCGGCTAAATCCGTTCCGAGACCGGGCGCCTCGACCTGCCCCGATTCGTCGGTGGCCGGAAGGTACCTCGGTACGAGGGAACCGTCGGGATGGATGCGACCCCCGTGCAGGAGCCCGACCGGGCGCTCCCGGCGTCTCAACGGCAGGTTCTGGTCCTCGACCTTTCGCGCTCGATGCGGGCCCCCCTTCCCGACCCCGCAGGACCCGAGCGCGAAAAGATCGAGATCGCACGCTCGGCCGTGGGCCGGATCGTGCGCCACGCCCAGTCGTCGCGGAGCGCCTTCGGTCTCGTCTCGTTCAACGACGCGGCCAAAGTCGTGCTCCCGCTCGGGCTGATTAAGCGCGCGGACATCGCCCGGATTGACGGCATCATCGCCGATCTCGAACCGGACGGCCGCTCC
>JAKIWU010000040.1 GCA_022749905.1 Thermoplasmata archaeon | reverse complement strand
GTCGCAGTGGACGATGACCTCGTTCATCTCCTCGTCGTAGCGGACGTTGATCTCGTACGACCGCTCGCCCAGCGTCGGGGAGAGCGTGCCGGACCGCCGGCGCTCCCGGATCTCATGGACGAGCTCGATCGGGTTCGGGTGCAAGCCGATCAGGTTCCCGTTGACGTAGACGCGCGCCGCGCGCTTGCCCTTCGGGAGGCTGCCCTCCTGGAGGACCTCGGGGCCGATCTCGCGCGTGTTGAGGTCGCGGAGGATGAGCGTGACCTCCTCCTCGTCGGCGCCTTCGGAGACGTCGACGCAGAGCGCGTAGTTCTTCACGAGGCCGCAGTTCTGTCCTTCGGGCGTCTCGTTCGGGCACAGGCGGCCCCACTGGGTCGGGTGAAGATCGCGCGCCTCGAAGTGCGGTTGGCTCCGCGTGAGGGGGCTCGTCACGCGTCGGAGGTGGGAGATCGCGGACATGTGGCTCGTCCGGTCGAGGACCTGGCTCACCCCGGCGCGGCCGCCGACCCAGTTCCCGGTCGCGAGGGCGTGCACGAGACGCTGGGTCAGGAGGTCGGGCCGGATCGCGCTCGCGATCCGGAGGTCCTTCTTCCGAGCGAACGAGCGTTCGAGCTGGTACTTGAGATCCTTGAGAAGAAGCGTGAACGCGACCCGGAAGAGGTCCTCCATGAGGTCGCCGGCGAGCTTCAATCGCTTGTTCGCGTAATGGTCCTTGTCGTCCTCGCCGCGGACCTTGTGGTTGAGCTCGAGGACGGTGCGGGCCATGCGCGCGAGGTAGAGGGCCTTCTTCAGACGGTCGGCCTTCGCGTCGCCGAGGTGGGGGAGGAGCGAGCGGTCGAGGATCCCGTCGACCTTGCGCTGCCGGTACTCCTTCGCCTGGCCCGTCGCGAACTTCTTCTCGAGGACGAGGAGTGCGTCCTCGGTGGTGAGGATGCCTTCGGGCGGGTAGAGCCGCTTCGAGACCGACTCTTCGAGGTTGACGTTGAGGAGATGCTTCATCGTCTGGACGAACGGCTCGTTCAACGGAAGGAGCTCGCCGAGGACCGCCTGGAAGATCTCCTCGTCGTTCTTCATCCCGAGAGCCCGCATCAGGATCGAGAGGGGGATCTGGCCGGAGGCGGTCGGGACCGACACCTGGAGGAGCCCGTCCTTCTTCCTTTCGACGACCGTGAGCGAGCGGTAGCCGCCCCGCTGGCTGAACACCTTCGCGCTCTCGACCGGCGTCCCGTACCGTTCGTTGAACTCGGCGAAGATCCGGTTCGGCGCGAGGTCCTCGAGGCTCATCATGACCCGCTCGGTGCCGCCGATGATCGCGTACCCGCCGGGATCGAGCGGGTCTTCGAGGTACTCGACGAGCTTCTGCCGGTACTCTTCAGGGGAAAGGGGGACGCCGCTGTCGCGCTCGATGTTCGGCTGGGCGAGGTTACACTGACGGCTCTTGACCATGATCGGGAGGTCGCCGATATGGACCTCTTCGGGGGCGCGCTCGACGCCGTTCTCGACGACGGTGACGCGGAGGTAGATCGGAGCCTGGTAGGTGAGGTTCCGCAGGCGCGCCTCCATCGGGGTGAGCGTCGGCTTCGATCCGACCGGCTCCTTCACGAACGGCTGGCCGACGAAGATCGTCGGCTCCGAGGAGCTGTTCACCTGTCCGGTGCGCGGGTCGCGGCGCCGGCCTACGCGCACGAAGATCGCGCTCTTCGTCTTCTGGACGTCGAGGCGGATGATGCCGCGCTCCGAGGAGTCCTCGCTCACGCGCGACTCGTCGACGATCCGCTGCATCCGGGAGTTCGGGTTGTCGTTCGTCGGGAGGAAGTCGTTGAACGAGGCCAAGTGGTGGTTCACGATCGAACGTTCGCGGAAGAACGCGTCGACGATCTCGCGCATCGCGTTCAGTCCCCCGTGTTCGCGATGAGCACCCGGTAGGCGATGGCTTCCCCCGCGGTCGCGCTCGGGCGCCGGATCCGCACGAGGCGCCCGGCGAGCGGCTCCTTCGCTTCCCGCGCCTTCACGAATTTCGTATCGGTCCGCAGGCCCGGGTCGGCGATGAGGATCTTCGGAAGTCGCTCCGCGAGGGTGCCGAGGCTCTTCAGGGTCGCCGCGCTCTCGGGCTCGCTCAAGAGCTCGTGCGGCGGGACGAGATGGTGGGCGATGAACGGCTTGGCCGCAGCGAGCGCTGCCGCTGCATCGGCCTTCGCTTTCTTGCGCGTGGGGCGCTTCACGGGGCTCACGGTTCCTCGGTTGGGCTGGTACGGGCCCGGGGGGATGTTCGGGGAGAGGGACCCCGGAGGGCCCTTCCCGTTCGAACCCCCGACCACCTGGTTAAAAGCCAGATGCTCTTTGCAGGGCCATCGGCGGAGCCGACCGGCCAACCTACCTGAGCTACGGGCCCGCCCCAGTTCCCGGCGCTTCCGACCTCGGAAGCGTATTTCAGGTTTGGCTGCCCCAATCTCACTGAAGGCTCTCCAAGCGCGAGATCATCGACCAGATGGTCGTGCGACCGTGGCTCGGCAGGTTCGGATCGTTGGCGAGCTCGTCGAGAAGATGCATGGCCGCGGAGATCCTCAGGTCGAGGGCCACGCGCGGACGCTCGATCTCAAGGCGGGCCGACGCCGCGGTCCGCCGTACGTTCCTCGGGAGGGAGAGGTCCTCTGCGAGCTCCCCGAGATCGCCGAGCAAGCTCCCGAGTTCCCGGGGGAGCGTAGCGGGTTCTGTCGCCACCGAGGGAACCGGCACGGGGCTCGTGATCCTTCCCGCGCTCGTCGTCATTGACGGTGGGTCTCCCCGCCCTCCTTGTACGCGGTCACGACGAGCAGCGTCTTCGACTCGCGAATCCCCTTGACGAGGGGGAGGCGATGGAGGACGAACTCCTTCAGCTCCTCGTAGTGCGGGAATCGAACCTTGAGGAAGATGTCGGTGTCCCCGGTGACGAGGAAGACGTCCTGGACCTCGGAGAACCGGCTGACCTCGGAAGCGACCGAGTCCGCCTCGGCCGTCTCGACCTTCAGCGCGATGAGGGCCATCACGCTGTCGTCGCCGTAGACCTTCGTGAACGCGCTCTCGACGACGCGGCTCACGGGCTCCCGCCCCTCCGATCCCCTGGACATGGTTCATCCACCGCCGACGCTCAGGAATCCTACTCCACGGTGCCAAAGCCCATTCGACGAGCCCACTAGCTCGCCGGGGCCGACTCGAACTCCTCTTGGAGATCGTTGATGACCTGCTCGATGACCGCAGCGGACGTGGCGGACCGGTACTCCCGGACGCCACCCGCCTCGCTCGAAACGCGGGCGACAACCTCGGCGGTACCCCGGAGAAACTCTACGCTACAAATGAGCTCTTCCACGATGGCTCGGACCCCCGCGCCGACGGGCGGAAAAACGTCACTTATTTAGGCCTTTGGGGGCTCGGGAACTCGCGCGTAGGCCCACGCCGGCTCATCGCCGTTCCCACGAGCTGCTACGAGGGTTCGCGCGACCGGGAGCGCGTCCCCGTTTCGAATTCGGAGCCTCCGAAGTCGCCGGAATCGTTCCGGCAGGCTCCGGTTCGGGCGTTCGGCGACGGTCCCTAAACTTCGCGCTTACCAACCGTTATAAGGCCGACCATGTCTGGCGCCACCGTCGACCCGGTGGACAAGTTGGCGATCGGTTTCGTCCTGATCAGCACGGCGCCCGCTAAGGAACACGAGGTCTACACGGAGCTCTTGCGGGTGAAGGGAATCGTCGAACTCCACCCCCTGTTCGGCGAGTACGATCTCATCGCGAAGGTCGAGGCCGAGGATTTCAACGCTCTCGGACAGCTCGTCGTCGACAAGATCCGGGCGGTCTCGGGCGTCATCGACACGAAGACCCTGACGGGCATCAAGTTCTGAGTACCGTACCGCAATGTTCGAAAACCTGACCATGGACGTCGTGCTGAGCGTCGGCCTCACGCAGTTCGCCGCGATCCTCCTCCTGGTCTTCGGGCTTTTCCTCATCCTCGCGGGGATCTTCACCGCGTACTTCGGGAGCGGCAAGAGCCGGATGATCGGCGCTGCCCTCCTCGTGGTCGGGATCGTGGTCGGCATCGTCACCGCCCTCTTCTATCACATGGACGTCGGCGGGCTCACCGGCCTCGTCGAAGAGACGGTCATCGTCATCGTCGCTGCCCTGATCGGCGCACTCGCCGCGGTCGCCATCTTCCTTGTGGCGATCATGAAGTCGTAGGCGCCCGCGCGCTCTCGGAGGCGGCGCCGTCCGCGCGATGCCCGCCCGTCTCGTGACCCTCTCGACGGATTTCGGTCCGATCTATGCGGCCCAGGTGAAAGGGATCCTCGCACACTTCCTGCCCGCCGACCGGATCGTCGAGCTTTCGGAGGACCTCCCGATCCATCAGGTCCGAGAGTCGGCGTTCCTGGTCCGGCAGATGGCACGCACGTTCCCCGCGGGTACGGTTCACCTCGTGGTTGTCGACCCGGGCGTGGGCGGCGGGAGGGCCGCGCTCGCGGTCCGGTGCCGAGACGGGAGCGTCCTCGTCGGTCCGGACAACGGCGTTCTCTCTCCCCTCGCGACGGAGCTCGGGGTGGCGGAATGCGTGCGACTCGACCCAAACCAGGTGGGACGCACCCGGTTCGTGAGCGCGACCTTCGAAGGCCGTGACCTGTTCGCGCCGGCCGCGGGAAGGATCGCGCGAGGAACGGCGCTTCGTCGCCTGGGCCGACCGACGAACATGCTGCGCCTTCGCCTCCCCCTCGCGCACCACCGCCGCGGCGGTGCCGAGGGCGAGGTGTTCCACACGGATCGCTTTGGCAACGCGGTCACGAACATCCCATCGGAGCACGGTCCGCCTCTCGGGGCGATCGTCCGTGTCGGGTGGCCCCCTGCGAGGACGGTCCGGGCCCGATCGGTCCGGACGTACTCGGAGCTCGCGCTCGGCGAGCTCGGAGTTCTTCCCTCGAGCTTCGGACTTCTCGAGCTCAGCCAACGGGAGTCTCGCGCGTCGGATCGCTGGAACCTTCGAACGGGAGATCCTGTCCGGCTCGTGTGGGCGGCCCGGGGCGCACCGCCCTCGCGACCCGCTCCGATCGTTCGCACGCAACGAGCGGGGCAAGGATCGCAACCGCGAGACCCGGTCCGAGTGCGCCGTTTCGAATCCACCGACTTTGGGGAGGTCGTCCGGATCTGGAAAGCCGCAGGTCTCGAACTCGGTCCCTCGGACACCCTACCGGAGATCGCCCGAGCTCTCCGACGCGATCCGGATCTCTTTCTCGTCGCCGAGCGCCGCGGCCGGCTGGTGGGCGCGGTCCTCGGCCGGTTCGACGGACGGCGGGGGTGGGTGAACCATCTCGCCGTCCGTCCGGACGAGCAGACCCTCGGCACGGGCAGCCGGCTCGTGCGTCGCCTCGAGTCCGCGCTTCGCAGCCGCGGATGCCGGAAGGTGAATCTCCACGTTCTCCCTGCGAACCTCGCGGCGCTCGCGTTCTACCAGCACCTCGGGTACCGTCGCCGCGATCTCGTCATGATGGAACGCTGGCTCCCGCGCAGCCCGCCCCCACGAGCTCCGAATCGATCCACTCGGTCGAGGCGAACCTCGGCGCGAACTCGCCGTCGATAGGGTAATTACGCGGCTCCGTACGGTGCCGACCGGAACTGCCCGGACGAAAGTTCGGGCCGCCCGCAGATGGCGAAACGCGACTACTACGACGTGCTCGGCGTGTCCCGGACCGCGAGCACCGACGAGGTGAAGACCTCGTACCGGCGGCTCGCGCGCCAGCACCACCCCGACATGAACAAGGAGAACCCGAAGGCTGCCGAGGAGAAATTCAAGGAGCTGTCGGAAGCGTACGAGGTACTGGTGGATCCGGAGAAGCGCCAGCGCTACGACCAACTGGGGTTCACGGGGGTCCAGCAGGACTTCGGTCCGAGCGGATTCACCTGGCAGAACTTCACGCACGCCGGCGATCTCGAGGATCTCCTCGGTTCGACGGACTTCTTCCAACAGCTGTTCCGCCAAGGGTTCACGGAGTCCCCGTTCGGCCGTCCCGTGCGCCGTCGCTCGGGGATCCCCGGTCGGGGCAGCGACGTCGAGATCTCGATCCGGCTTCCGCTCGCGGCGGCCATCACAGGCGCCGAGCCGACGATCGAGGTCCCCACGACCCAGCGCTGCCCGGATTGCCGGGGGAACGGGGCGAAGAACGGGACGGCCGTCGAGACGTGCCCGGAGTGCGACGGGCGGGGCCAGGTCCGACGGTCGCAGAACCGCGGCTTCAGCCAGCTCATCACGATCCTCGATTGCCCGATGTGCGGCGGGACCGGTCATCGTATCCGAGAGCCCTGCCCGACCTGCGATGCCTCGGGCGTGATCCACCGGCGCAAGAAACTGCAGATCACCATCCCGCCCGGGATCGACGACGGCGCTGTCCTCCGTCTGGCGCGGCAAGGTGTGCCTTCCGATGGCTCGGGGCCGGCCGGCGATCTCTTCGTGCAGGTCTTGCTCGAGCCGTCGGCGACGATCCACCGCGAAGGCGCGGACGCCTACACAGAGGCCCACGTTCCACTCGCGATGGCGCTCTTCGGGGGAGAGGCCAGGGTTCCCACGATCACCAGCACGGCGCTCCTGACGGTCCCTGCGGGCACGCAGCCCGAGACGCGCTTCCGCCTCCGAGGCGAGGGCTTCCCGCGTCCCCGCGGAGGATCGCGCGGCGACCTCATCGTCACGGTCCACGTCGACCTTCCGGCGTCGCTCGATCCCCACCAGAAGGAGCTCCTGCGGGAGGCTTTCGGAAGCGCGGCGGCGCGCGAACCGTCGGCCAAGCGCAGCACGCTGTTCGGGCGGCGCACCTAGGAGCCGGAGGGTGCGTGGAGGCCGGCGAGAGCTCGGGGCAGTACTTCGAGGAGCGCCCCCGGGTGGCCTCCAAGAGGCGCGAGATGCGTTTCCTCTATCGCGGCACCCTCCTCACGTTCGAGGCCGATCGCGGCGTGTTCGCCTCGAGCGGTCTCGATCCGGGCACCGCGCTCCTCATCGGCGCGCTCACTCTGCAACCCGATGCTCGGATCCTCGACCTCGGCTGCGGTTGGGGCGCGATCGGAATCGCCGCGGCGAAGCTCGCGGTCTCGGGGCACGTCGTGCTCACCGACGTGAACCGTCGCGCCGTCCTCCTCACTCGGACGAATATCCGCCGGAATCGGATCGTGAACGCCGAGGTACGGAGCGGCCGGGGCTTCGCGCCCGTCGAAGGGGAGACGTTCGACGTCATCGCGACGAACCCACCCTACCACGCCGGGCGCGAACTCATCCTGGAGTGGCTCGCGCGTGCTCCGGACCATCTTACGCCCGCCGGACGCCTCCTCCTCGTCGGCAAGGGGAGCCAGGGGATCCGATTCTACCAGGCCTGGCTCACGGAACGGTGGGCGACCGTCGAGGTCCTTGGCCGGGGCGGGGGCTACCGAGTGATCGAGGCACGGCCTCACGAATCGTCTTCTGGTCGTCCGGAAACTCCGGCGGGCTAGCGACGCCCGTGACCCTCCGAACCGCCGAGACGCGCTCCCGGTCGACGCAAACCCCCGCCAGATGCGAAGCTTTTATCAACCGAGGCCGGCTCGGCGGCCGCTCCCGCCGGCGATCGGCCCTCCGGATTCCGTCCGGAGACCGTTCGGGTCGACGGGTGCACGAACGAGGAAGGTGAGTCCCGCGCCGAAGAGTCCCCCGGCCGCCGTAGGCGAGCCGGCCAAGGCATCCGCCCCCCCAGAGGCGGTCCCCACCGAGGAGAAGAGCCCGAAGAAGGAGAAGGGCTCGAAGGGGAAGGACGGCGAGGGAAAGGGCGAGGGGAAAGGCAAGGGAAAGGCTGCGAAAGGCGGCCCCCCCGTTGGCAAGAAGAAGACGAAACCGATTCCCGACAATCCGAACTTCCGCTACATCGTCCGTATCGGCGGCGCCGATCTCGACGGTCGTCGCTCCGCCGCGCTCGCGCTCACGGGCGTCCGAGGCATCGGCCTCCGCATGGCCACGGTCGCCTGCCGGATGTCGAACGTCGACGCGCGCGAGATGATCGGGAACCTCCCGGAGGCGACGGTCGACGGGATCGAGACCTTGCTCGGCAGCCTTCCTTCGCGCCTTCCCCCGTGGATGCTCAACCACCCTTCCGATGGCACCACCGGCGAGGTGCACCACTTCATCGCGGGCGATCTCGAGACCGCCCGGCGCGACGACGTGAACCGGATGAAGATGATCCGTTCGTACCGCGGCGTCCGGCACGAGCGCGGACAGAAGGTCCGGGGCCAGAGGACGCGCTCGAACGGCCGGACCGGCATGGCTGCGGGCGTTCTCAAGAAGGCCGCGAAGGAAGCCGCCGCGGCGAAGTCGAAGGAGGAGGGCGCCGGTCCGGCGGCCGCCGCCCCTGCCGCCGCGGCCCCTGCCGCCGCCGCAAAACCAGGCTCGCCCGCGAAACCAGGCTCGCCAGCGAAACCCGCTGCCGCCGCGAAGCCCGCCGAGAAGAAGGTGTAGATATGGGCGATCCGAAGTTCCTCCGGCGCACCTACGATGCCCCCAAGCATCCCTGGGAGGCGGTGCGGATGGAGGAGGAGCGCAAGCTTCTCCAGAAGTACGGGCTCAAGAACAAGCGCGAGCTTTGGAAGGCCCAGGCGATCCTCCGGGGGTTCCGGCGACAGGCACGGGACCTGCAGGCACGTCTCCGTGCCGGCGAGGCGCAAGCGAAGCTCGAAACCGACGGTCTCTTGGGACGCCTGACGCGCCTCGGCCTCCTGCCCGCCGGGACCCCGACGCTCGACGATGTGCTGGCCCTCGGAACCGAGGACGTTCTCGCGCGCCGCTACGAATGGATCGTCGTGCGGCGGGGCCTCGCACCCACGCCCTACGGCGGGCGCCAGCTCATCGTCCACGGCCACCTCGTCATCGGGGAGCGCCGGATGACCCGTCCGGGCTACCTCGTGCCGGCCGCGGATGAGGTCCGGATCGCCTACGACCCGGCGAGCCCCGTCGCGTCCGACGAACATCCGATCCGCGTCGCGCTCCGTGAGAAGCTCGAGGCGCGGGGCGGCGAGCCGATTCCGGCGGAGGGCCCCGTGACGCCCGGAGTTCCCTAATGGCGAAGATCGGCATCGCGCACATCTACGCGAGCTACAACAACATCCACATCACCGTCACCGACATCACCGGCGCCGAGACCCTCACGAAGGCGACCGGCGGCATGGTCGTCAAGGCGGCGCGGGACGAGTCGAGCCCGTACGCCGCGATGAAGGCGGCCGACCAGGTGGCCGCGGTCATGCGCGAAAAGGGCTACGACACCCTGCACGTTCGCGTTCGAGCCCCAGGGGGCAACCGCTCCCGGTCCCCCGGCCCCGGCGCGCAGGCCGCGATCCGGGCGCTCTCGCGCGCCGGCATCCGGATCAATCGCATCGAGGACGTGACGCCCGTGCCGCACGACGGGACGAAGGCGAAGGGGGGCCGGCGCGGCCGGCGCGTGTAGATCATGGAAGCGACGGTCCAGGAGCTCAAGCCTCGCTCCCTCAAACTCGAATTCAAGGAGACCACGGCGGCACAGGTCAACGCCGTACGGAGGACGCTCCTCGCCGACGTGCCGAAGCTCGCGATCGAG
>JAKIWU010000004.1 GCA_022749905.1 Thermoplasmata archaeon | reverse complement strand
CGTCGGCACTCGAATGAAGGAGCGGCGAGGCCAGCTCCTGGATTTCGGTGGGGTCGGCCCAACCCCGTCGGACCGCCGCAGCCTGCACGCGATGGTGGAGGCGTGCAAGATGCGGTGCGGGCTCCCTCGCCATGGCGCTCTTCGAGAGATCGGAGCGGAAAGGCCTGCTGGGGGCGTCCGCCGTGCGGCCGGCTCACGCGGGTTTCGAACCCGAGAGGTCGAGGGTTCGGAGGCCCGTGGATTCGTCGATGGGCCGACTCCACACCTGGCCCGGGAAGACGGTCACGAGGAGTTCCAGGAGGGAACCGACGGTCCCAGAGAGAAGGTGCCCGGACACGGTCCGATGCTCGCGCGTTCCGAGGGCCGCGTGGAGGTGGACGGAGGGGCGGCCGTCCGCCTCGGCGATCGAACCCTGAAGGCTCACGAGTTCGGCGGGCTCATCGAGGGCGAGCGGGGCGTACTCGGAACCGTTCCAGTAGCCGAGCTTCGAGGTTCGGAGCTGCCCGATCCCCACGAGCACGGCTCCCGCCCGGATCTTGTTCTCGCCGGCGAAGCGGACCAGGGCATCGGGGAGCTCTTCTCCGGGAACGAGGCGCAGCATCCAGCGTGTCCCGTCGGACGTCACCTGCATGGCCGCGTGGAGTGCTCGCCCGCTCTATCGTTTGCGTGGGGGCCCGTCTCCCGCGCCGGCCGACCCGAGGGCACGGCTCGGACGCGTCGAGAGACTGCCGAAAAGGGTAATCCGCGCACCCGTCTCGCACGCGCCGATGGAGCTCCCCGTGCTGAAGTTCGCGTCGGAGCCCGCGAGTCCCCGAGAGATCCTCGGACACCTCGGTACCGGGGGACCGGCCGTTGTCGCCCTCTCGGGCGGGGCCGATTCCGGAGTCGTAGCCTGGCTCGCTCGCGAGGCTCTCGGCGACGAAGCTCGGGCCGTGACCTTCTCGGGTCCTGCGGTCTCGTCCGACGAATTCGCGTCGGCGAAGGCGGTGGCGAACTGGATCGGGATCCGGCACGCGGTGCTCCCGTCCGACCCCACCACGATCGCGGCGTATCGGGCGAACCCCTCGAACCGATGCTACTTCTGCCGAGGGCACGAGGCCCGCCTGTTGAGGGCTTGGGCGAACGGCGAGGGCATTTCCCGGATCCTCGACGGGATCCACCTCGACGATCTCGGCGAAGATCGGCCGGGGCTCCGGGCGATGAACGAGGGCGGATTCGATCACCCGCTCGCCTGGGGCGGCTGGCGCAAGAACGACGTCCGCGCCTTCGCGAGGTCGGTCGGGCTGCCGAACGCGGAACGTCCGTCCGACGCCTGCCTCGCGTCGAGGGTGCGGACGGGCGAACCGATCTCACCCGAACTTCTCGACCGGATCGCTCAGGCCGAGGCTCGGATCCGGGCGCGAGGGTTCCGGCGCGTTCGCGTACGCTCCGGTGCGGGAGGGGCCCGGGTCGAGGTCGATCCGACCGAAGTCGAGCGACTGCTCGCCGAGCCCCTCGCGTCCACGGTGCGGCGTGAGGTCGGCGAGCTCGGATTCGGGTTCGTCACGCTCGACCCCGTGGGCTATCGATGGCGGCCCGCCGCGTAGCGCGTCCCTCCGCGGAACCCTCGGGGGCCCCCGCGGCGACGGCCGGTTCCTTCCGGCTCGAAACGGAACTCGCTCCCCAGGGCGATCAACCTCGTGCGATCGCGGAGCTCGTCAAGCGGGTGCGCGGAGGGGAGAGATTCGTCACGCTGCTCGGAGTCACGGGCTCCGGAAAGACCTTCACGATGGCGCACACCATCGCGGAGGTCCAACGACCGACCCTCGTCATCTCCCCGAACAAGACGCTCGCCGCCCAGCTCGTCAGCGAGTTCCGCGCCCTCTTCCCGAACAACGCTGTGGAGTACTTCGTCAGTTACTACGACTACTACCAGCCCGAGGCCTACGTCCCCCAGATCGACCTCTACGTGGAGAAGGACGCGTCGATCAACGAAGAGATCGACCGATTGCGCCATCGGGCGACGCAGGCGCTTCTGTCGCGCCGAGACGTCCTCATCGTCGCCTCCGTGAGCTGCATCTACGGTCTCGGTTCACCGGAGGATTACCGGGCGTCCGTCGTCGAAGTCACCCGTGGGGAGGAGGTCGAGCGCAAGGAGCTCCTCGCGCGGTTCGTACGGATGAAGTACGATCGCAACGACGTCGAGCTGAAGCGCGGGAGGTTCCGCGTTCGCGGCGCCACGATCGATCTCATGGACGCGGGCGAGTCCATCCACAGGATCCGCCTCGAGGGCAACCGGGTCGAATCGATCGTCGAGCTCGACCCTGTCACGAACGTCGAACGACGGGAGCTCGAGCGCCTGACGGTGTTCCCCGCGACCCATTTCCTGACGATCACGGAGCGGATCGAACCGATCCTGCGGGAGATCCAGGCGGAGAAGGAGGACCGGGTGAAACAGCTTCTCCAGCTCGAGAAGGTCGTCGAAGCGCAGCGCCTCAAGAGCCGCACCGAGTACGACCTCGAGATGATCCGCGAGACCGGCTACTGCTCCGGGATCGAGAACTACGCCCGGTACTTCGCGGGAAGGAAAGCGGGCGAACCCCCGTACACGTTGCTCGACTTCTTCCCGAAGGATTTCCTCGTCTTCGTCGACGAATCGCACGTGACCGTCCCCCAGCTCGGAGGGATGTTCAAGGGGGACCGCTCCCGCAAGGACACGCTGGTCGAGTTCGGGTGGCGCCTCCCCTCCTGCCGCGACAATCGGCCCCTGCGCTTCTCGGAGTTCCTCACGCACGCGCCCCAGGTGGTGTTCGTGTCCGCGACGCCGGGTCCGTTCGAGCGGAAGTCGTCCGACGGCCTCGTCGAGCAGATCATCCGCCCGACGGGACTCGTAGACCCCGAGATCGAGGTCCGGCCGACGAAGGGACAGATCGCCGACCTCCTCGCCGAGCTCAAGGCGTGCGTGGCACGCGGCGACCGAGCGCTCGTCACGACCCTCACGAAGGCCACGAGCGAGGAGCTCGCGAACTACCTCGCGAACCTCGGGCTCAAGGTCCGCTATCTCCACTCCGAGATCGAGACCCTCAAGCGGATCGAGATCCTCCGGGACTTGCGCCTAGGTCGCTTCGACGTCCTCGTGGGGATCAACCTCCTGCGGGAAGGCCTCGATCTCCCTGAGGTGAGCCTTGTCGCGATCCTCGACGCCGACAAGGAGGGGTACCTGCGGAGCGAGACCTCCCTGATCCAGACCTCGGGGCGGGCCTCTCGGAACGTGCTCGGCCGGGTGATCCTCTACGCCGACCGTCGGACGGGCTCGATGGACCGCGCCATCGCCGAGATGAACCGCAGGCGCGCGACCCAGGTCGCCTTCAATGCGGAACACGGGATCGTGCCCTCGACGATCCGCAAAGAGGTTCGTGCGCTCCTCGGCGAGACCGCAGAGGCTGAAAGCGGTGAACTTTCCACGTCAGGCCTCGGCAAGAAATGGAAGAAGCGGCTCCCGCTGCTCATCGCGAACCTCGAAGAGGAGATGCGCCTCGCTGCGGAGAGGCTCGAATTCGAGGAAGCGGCCCGCATCCGGGACCGGTTGCGCAACCTGGAGGAGCGGTCCGGACTGACCCGCCAGAGGCGCGCTTCCCGTCCGCCCGCGGCCCGCTAGGCGTTGGTCGACAGGGTTCGGCTTCGAGTGCGGAGACCCGTCGCCCCTCGCCGGCCCGCGCGCGAAACGCGTAACTGCTCACCTTTCTGGCCCGGGAGATCCCTCTGGACGGCGTACGCCGCCCGGAGGGGGTTCCCGGTTCCGGGTGAGGCTCGGTTCGCGGCTCCCCGAGCGAGCGCGCCGAGGCTGGTAGACCGTTCGGCCTACCCGTCCCGGTGGAGGCTCCCTCTCCCCGCGCGTCAGTTCGGCCGAGTTCCGGCCTACCTCGTCTCGTCCTCGTGCGAGGACGTTGCGAGAGGCATTCAGGTCCCGATCCATTCGGTGCCCCCCGGGACACACGAACTCCCTCGCCCCCAGAGGGAGAGGGGGGTTCGCCCACCGTCCGCAGACCGAGCAGATCTGGCTCGTCCCTTTTGAGGGGACTTCGACAAACCGATGACTCGCTCGAGCCAGCTTGTAGCGAGCCATCTCGCGCAGCATCCCCCACCCGGCGTCGGCGAACGCCTTCCCGAGGCCACGGCCTTGGAGGCGGGAGATGTCGAGGTCCTCGAAGGCGATCAGGTCGTGCCGACTGGCCCAATGGGAGGTCAGCTTGTGCGCGAAATCCCTTCGCTGGCGACGGATCTTCGCGTGACAGGCGGCGACCCTCATTCGAGCCTTCTCCCGACGGTGGGAACCTCGCGTCTTGCGTGCCAACGAGCGCTGGGCTCGAGCGAGGCGTTCCTCGGAGCGCCGAAGGAACTTGGGAGGGTCGATCGTGGTGCCATCGGAAAGGGTCGCGAGGTGGGTGAGGCCGAGATCGACACCGACCGCGTTCGTGGGGGGCGTGGTCGGCGGGGCCGGGGGATCCGGGAACTCGTAGGCGAGGGCGACAAACCAAGCCCTTGCCTCTCGAAGGAGGGTGGCCCGCTTGAGGACGCCGTTCGGGGGGACCGGGCGGTGGCGAACGTACGCGATCCTACCGAGCCTCGGGACGCGGATCGTCTTCGAGGAGACAAGGACAGAGTCGGGCTGTCCGAAGGAGAGGGAGCGGAGCTCGCGTCGGAATCTAGGATACCCGGGCGGTCCGCCGTCACGGACGCGAAGGAAGAAGGCTCGGAAGGCGAGGTCGACGCGCTGGAGGATGTCGCGGGCGGGGTCGTAGGGAAGGCTGCCGAGTCCGTGGACGTCGAAGGCGCGCCACTTTGTGAGGGCGCTCTGCTGTTCGAGGTAGGAGACGGAACGATGCTCGGACCGCCAGGCGGTGGAGCGCTGTTCGAGGACGTAGTTGTGGAGGAAGCGGAGTTCCTCGAGCCAGCGGAGGAGCTCGGCCTCGATGGCGGGGAGGGGGTGGAGTCGGAACTTGAAGGTGAGCCACATGGCAAGTAGACCAGAGGGGGCGAAGGAAGGTCAACCATGCCGGCAAGGTGAGCGATGAACGATGGACTCGGAGTGGGGCGTGGGGGCGGGGCCGGCCACATGGAAAGGACATCCGCGATGGTCCATGTGGGCGATTCGTAGCCACAAAGCTGACAAGTTACCAAATGTTTAAATCCGACAATCAGCATACACATGTCTGACAAAGAAGGCGTGGCTGTCAGACGCCCATGGTGGATACATCCGAGCGCGTCACGGTTCGTATCCCGCTGGAACTCCTCGAGAAGCTGAAGCAGATCCAGCAATCGAAGAGCGTCCCGACGATCTCGGATACGATCCGCGAGGGTCTCGAGCGCTACATCGAGATGAACTTCCCGCCCCCGAACATCCGGAAGGTCGTGGTCGACCTCTCCCGCCAGGACAACCGTCAGCTCGAGGAGTTCGTACGGGAGGGGAACTCGGTCAGCGTCGACGACGCCGTCCGCTCGGCCGTTCGGGAGTACATCCGAGGCCGCGTGGAGCAGGCGTCTGCCCTCCCCGGTCGTTCGCGCCGCGAGGGGGACTCCGTCGCCACCGCGGAGGGTGTGCCGCCCCCGTAGTCGAGAGGGGGCGGATGGGCGACGAAGAGCTCGAAGCCTGGGCCGGCCTCGGCCGGGAGCCCGCCTTCGCCATCGTAGGGCTGGGCGGCGCCGGAGGGGACGCGGTCCAGGACCTCATCGGGCTCGGAAGCCCCGGCGTCCGGACCTTCGCGGTGAACACCGACCAGCACCACCTCGTTCGGATGCCCGTCGAGCAGCGCATCCTCATCGGAGAACGAAGACTCCGCGGGCGGGGGAGCGGCGGCGACCGCTCGATCGTCCTCGAGGCGGCCCAAGATAGTAGCGAGGAGATCCTCCGAAGGCTCGCGCGCTTCGAGATCGTCTTCCTCCTCGCGGGGCTTGGCGGCGGGACCGGGAGCGCGCTCCTCCCATACCTCGCGAGCGAACTCCGCAAGACCGAGGCCCTTCCGATCCCGGTCGCCTTCCTTCCGTTCGAGGTCGAGCTCGAGTCGAACCCGGAACGGCGCGCGAACGTCGACGGAGCGCTCGCCGACCTCGAGAAGCTAGGGGGACTCCTCCTCGCCCTCTCGAACGAGAAACTCCGACGGTTCGACGCCCTGCCCCTCCACCGTGTCTTCCAGGTCCGGAACGCCTACGTCCACTCCCTCGTCACGAGCCTCGTCGACATGATCGAGCATCCCTCGCAGATCAACGTCGACCTGGCGAGCCTGAAGAGCCACCTTGCCGAATCCGGCCTGTCCACGCTCCTGTACGGGGAGTACCACATCTCCGATCCCGAGCGACTCGTCCAACAGGCGCTCAGCGAGGGCCTTCTCGACTTTGCCCTCGACACGAGCCCCTCGGCGCTCCTCCATCTCGACGGCGGCTCGAATCTGAGCCTCCGGACGCTCGACCGGGTCGTCCAGGCGGTGCGATCCCGGCTCGGGGAGCCGCGGCGCTTGCTCCTCGGGACGCGTGTGCGACCCGAGCCACGCGAGGTGGTCCGCCTGACGGCGGTGATCGGTGGGCTCAGGTCGAGGTCGTTGGCGCGTACGCCGAGGTCCCTGGAGCCGGTGATCCGCTCGGTGGGCTGATTGGGTCCGTCCCGGCGCGCACCGCTTCCGCTCCCCTGAGGTCGGCGAGGTTGTGGAGGAGGTCCACACACTGGGAGCTCCGCAGCGATCGCGGGCCGAGGGAGAGTCCGAGGAGGCCCAAGCCGGCGAGCAGATCCACCTCCGGCCCGGTCAGGCCCTCGGGATCCCCAAGGATTGCCGCGAACTCGCCGTCGACGAGCGTGGCGTCGCGGGCCGGTCGGCCGGTTTCTGAGAGGTAGAACGCACGGGGCCGGGCCGCGAAGGCACGAAGTTCCGAAGCCGGGTCGACCGGCCCGACGGTGACGCCAGGGGACGCTTCCACGTCCTCGGTGAGCGGGATCGAGCGGACGAGGGCGTTCTTCAGGATCGCCGCGGTCGACCGCTCATCCGGGTACAGGTGGCGGAGACGGCTTCCTACGATCCGGATGCGACGGGCTCGGGGTGGTGGCTCCGCGACGAAGAGCACGGTCATCTCGGTGTCCCGGCGCAGATCGTTCGAAAGAGTGAACGCGTTCGAGACCGCCCGAGCGATCTCGTCCATACGACCGGCGCCGCCGGCGAGGTCGTTCAGCGTGAACGCGCCCGAGACGGGGACCCGGTGGGCGATCAGCAGGAACTGACGCACGCCGAACCGAGAGTGCTTGACCGATAGGGTTGGCGGGGAGGGGTCTCAGTCGACCGAGGGCTTCGTCGCAGGGCGTCGTGCCGGCCGCTTCGGGGCGCGGGGGTTCGGCGTCTCGGGTGCGGCCGCCGGTCCGCGACGCTCGAGCCAGATCTCGTCGGCGAGCTCGTGGTAGACCGCGTGGGCAGCGAGGCCCGTGCCGCGCTCCCCGTGGGGGAGCAGGAAGGCCGCCGAGCGCGCCGTGTTCGGGGAGTAGACGACATCGGCCTCCCCGGCCGCGGCCATCGCCTCGGTCTCCTCGCGCGCGAGGTCGAAGATCCGGTCCTTGCGGAACATCCAGTAATGGATCCGCCACTCGCGGCCGTCGTAGAGCGTGGTTTCGTCCCGCTCGGTCTCGAGGATGCCGGAGTCCTCCAGCATGTAGAACGTGTCCCGGTCGTCCGGCTCGAGGACGTTGTCGATGATCCGCTCGTTGAAGCCGAAGAAGTTGAGCACATGGGCCGCGATGGTCCGGGCGTCCTCCGAGCGCATGCCCTCGTGGCCGACGGAGCGCCGGATCGCCTTGGCGAGGGAATCGTGATCGACCGGGCCGGCGACCTGGAGGACCGGGTCCTCGGGGAGGCCGGACCGCGTCCGGCTCATGTCGGCCGCCGTGCGGAGCGGGACGGGGTTGCGGAGCGTGTACGGCTTCCGTACCGGATCGCTGCGACCGCCCAGCTTCTCGTGCATCACTACTGAATTCCCAAGGTCCCTATAAGTAATCTTGGGAACCCCTTGGTTTCTCACGATTCCGGGGAGGCTAATGGCCGCGTCCCCGGGGGATCCTCGAGATCGCCTCGAGCCTCGGTCGCCACTCCTCGCCCTCGATCCGCGCCTCGAGGCTCGCGAGCGTCGGAAACTCTCCCGGCAACGGGAGCACCCCTTTCGCGAGATAGACGTGGGCGAACCCCTCGGTCGACGGCCCCGTCCACGGCTTCCCAAGGCGCTCCTTGGCGCGGAACTCGTAGTACTCCGGGGCCGGGACGAACCACAGGAGCGAATCGTCGGTGGACCGCGCCTCGTTCGGGCCGCGAACGACGAGGTGGACACCGAGGTGCTGAATGACGGCTTGGGGAAGGTTGTGGAGGAGCTTTCCCGTCGTGTGGGCGGTCGCAAGGTACCGGTTCCGCACGATCTCGATCGGCAGGACCTCGCGGGCCGCGAACGCCGAGACCACCCGGACGATCCCGGGCCCCCGGGCAAGGTAGGCGAGCCCGCGTCCCGGGGTTCCGCCCTTCGCACCCTCCTCGGATTCGTACAGGAGGAGCTGCGCCACCTCCGACGGGAGCTGGAGCGTGAGCCACGTCGGACGGACGGACTTGAGCGCGACGTACTCCATGCGGGACCAATGTAACTATTCTGAGAAACCTGATAACGGGCGCCTGACGCCCCCGCGGCGGTGAACGATGGCTCGACCCTAGGGGCGCCGCGGTGGTCGGAGTCCATAGCCGACCCCAATCAACAGGCCACCCGCGAAGAGACCGACGAGTCCGAGCGCGCCGTAGGGGAGGTCCCTCACGAGATCGTTCCCGAGATGCGGCGCAAGGAGCAGTGCGAGTCCGCCGATCATCGTCAGAACCACCCCCAGGACGACACGTCCCTGGCGCGAGACCCGTCTGCGTTCGGGCTCTGCGGGGTCTCCGGGGGGGTCCACGAGACCACGAGACCTCGAAGGGTCGAAAAGAGTTCCGTGAATCCCCGCTGCGGGGCGTCGGTTCCGTTCGGGAGTGCTGAGCCTTCGGTCCGGGACGAACGCGGAGAGCCACCGCCAGCGCTCACTGAGCGGAAGTAGCCAGGGGGTTGACCATGCCATGGCCGATCGGTACGGACGGTCCCCGAAGCGGCCGTCCACGAAGCCTCCCGAATCGCAGCAAGCGTTGCGGACACGGGCGCTTCGCGAGGGCCTGGACGTCCGAGCCCGACCCGGCGCGCCGTACTTGCGCCTCGAGGTCCGGAATCCGGGGCACCAGAGCCACTACCCCGTGTTCGTCCCCTCGTACCCGTCCTGGGAGGGGGCGTTCTGCGGTTGCACCGACTTCGCCCGGCGCGGGCTCGGGACCTGCAAGCACCTCGAAGCAGCGAAGATCTGGCTCATGGAAGACCCATCCCGCGGGGAACTCAGCCTCCCTCCGTTCGAGGGTTTGTCGGTCTGGCGCGCGATCGACCGCGGACGCTCGGTGCTGCGGAACGAACCGAGCGCGAGCTCAAGGTCCCTGAGAGAGGCCGGGGCCCCGCTGTTCCGGGGGCGGAGTTCGGGGGCGCGGTCGAGCGCGCCCCGTCGACGGGTGGGACGTCCTGCCTAGCTGGACATCCCCGGCGCGCCCTTCAGGGCCTTGATCTTGTAGTACTCGGCGTCGACGATGACCTCGCCGTTGACCCCCATCGTCTCGATGGTCTTGAGGGTCAGCCCGCTCTGGCTCTTCGCCTTCTGCCAGTCGGGGATCGGGATCGAGAACTTCTTCTCGACCTCCGTCCGGTAGATCGGGCCCGAGTTGTACGAGCAGAACGGGATGATGCGCCCGTCCGGGACGGAGTAGTGGATATCGCAGCGCATCAGGCGCTGGATATCGTAGTCGTAGGCGTCCTGGAAGTGCATGTTCCCGATGTAGAGCGTCCGCCAGGTGAACTTGGCGAGAGCCTCCTTGTTCCCCTCGGTGAAGATCGCGCTGATCATCTTCACGCAGTTACGCTCGTTGAGGCCCTCCGGAGCCTTCGCGAAGTCGAAGTACTTCGACACGTCGTGCAGGAGCTTCGCCCCGGCGACCGCCGTGCGGACGCGCGCGAACCGGGCGTCCCGGTACTTCTCGATCATCGCCTCGACGTTCTCGAAGAAGCCGTCGACGTCCATGAACCGCGGGAGCGGCGTGATCTTCTGCCCGTCCTTCGAGACGAACGCGAAGGTGGCGCAGCCGCAGCCGGGGTGCGTCGTGAGGGTCATCTTCTCCTCGCCGTGGATGATCGACGCGAGCTCCGAGATCGGTGCGACCGACGGGACGGGGAAGAAGTCCGACTTCTCGAACGGTCCCTCCGTGCAGAGGATCCGGACGAGGTCCGACTGGGTGAACCGCATCTGGAAGCGGTCCTTGTCGGGGATCCGCGCGGTGAGCGCGACCGGCTGGAAGTTCACGCCGCGAACCACGTCGAGGTTGTCGATCGCGAACTTCACGGTCGGCCAGATCTCCTTCTCGTTGAACCCGCCGACGAGCGTCGGGACGAGCACGACGGAGAGAGGCTTGTCCGGCTTGCCCTCCGCGAGTTCGCGGGCCGAGGAGTGGGTCTCACGAGCGGCCTGGATCGCCTTCTGCTTGACCTTCAGGAGCGGGACGCCCCGGACCTTTCGGTAGATCTCATCGTCCAGACCGTCGAACTGGAGGTACAGAGTGTGGAGACCCGAGTCCCGCGCCGCCTGGGCGAAGCCGGGCTCGTTCGCGACCCGGATCCCGTTCGTGGCGACCTGGATCTGCTTGAAGCCGAGGTCGCGCGCCATGGTGCACGCGTCGAGGAAGAGGGGCGAGAGGGTGGGCTCGCCTCCGGAGAACTGCACCGCGACGGCGCCCACCGGCTTCTGCTCCCGGAGGGTCTTCAGCATGAAGTGGATCTGCTCGCGGGTCGGCTCGAAGACGTAGCCCGCGGCGTTCGCGTTGGCGAAGCAGACCGGGCACTTCAGATTGCACCGGTTCGTGAGGTCCATCAGGGCAAGGCCCGTGTGGGACTTGTGGTGGCTGCACATCCCGCAGGTGGTCGGGCAGCCGCGGAACTTGTCGTAGTAGGGGTTCTCGTAGCCGACCCCGTCGTGGGCGTAGACCTCCATCCGCAGGTAGAAGTCGACGTCGTTCGAGATGATGTCCCAGAAGTAGCCGTGCACGCGGCAGGTCTTCTCCATGATGACGCGGCCCTCCTTCTCGCGGACGACCGCCGGGATCACCTTGATGCACTCCGGGCAAACCGACGCCGTCTTCCTCGGTAGACCACGGGGCGCTTGGAATTCCTTCATGACTCGCGCGGGCATTGTGTTCCTACTTTGAGGTCCGACTCGCGCCGAACCTTGAGACGACCGACCAATCCCGTGGTACATAACCCATCTGTCGTTCTCCCTGCGACACTCTGGGCCTCCCGTGACGGAGGTTCGCATGGAAGCAAGCGCGACAATCCTCGAATACCTCACGGCGGCAGCGGAGGGTCCGCATCCTTAAGGTGCGGGGCTCGTTAGGCACGGGTCGATGCCGAAACGGCGCGCGAGAAGCGCCCGCCGCCCTGCCGAGAGCGCCGGGCGACTCGAGCCCCGTCCACGCGCCAAGGAGGCTCCAAAGTTCGTGGGACGGGACGGGTCGCCGGTGCTCGATCACTATCCCCCCAAAGATCCCGCGCTCTCGGTTCGGGGCCCTCCGACCCCCGCCGTTCCCCAGATCCCGGTCAAGACGATGCCCCCCTTGACGTCCCCGAGCTCCGCCCCCGCGGGCACGGTGAACGCCTCCCAGGCCCCACCGGTCCCGGGCGGCGCTGGCGCAGCCTCCGCGCCTAAGCCGCTCATCCTGCTCGAGAAGCCGTTCGATCTCGACGAGTTCGCCCAGCTCCTCGGCGAGACCACCATACGCGTGGAAGTACCACGGGAGGACCTCGCGGAAGCTCTCCGACGGATCTCGGATTTCATGGGATTCGGGATCTACGTCTACTCCTTCCGGGTGCGCCCGGCGGCCGAGGAGCTCCTGAAGCGCTTCGTGATTGAGCTCCAAAGGGTCGATTTCTCAAGCACCAAGGGCGATTGGGCGCCGTTCGAGGAGAAGGGGCGATCGGACTCCCCCTTCGGACCGTCCGGCGGCCGGCGCTAGTGGGGCGGATCCCGCCCGTATCGCGCTAATAGGGCGGCTCGTGTCCCAGCGCACGGAGAAGCCCATGGGGAATCTCGAAGGGACGGAGCGATGGTTGACCGAGGTCGGCGCACTCCGCCAAGAGCTCGCCGAGATGCGTCAGGAGCAGCGGGAGCTCGCACGCGCGGTGCAGGAGCTCGCCCAGACGTTCAAGTCGCTCGCGATGCATCTTGGGATCGCATCGGAGCCGTACAAGAAGGCCGGGGCTGAGCCGAAAGAGCGTGAGATCCCGGGCTTTGGCTAACGCGGCACGCCCGCCTCGTCCGGGACGGGCACCCGCGCAGCCCCCCCTCGATCCCCGGAGGGTCGACCCATGACCGTACGGTACTCTGTCGCCGTGGAGCGTCCCACCGACCACCGCGCCCAGTTCGAGATCGGCATCGAAGCCGGACCCGGCCCGTCCGTCGACATCGTACTCCCGGTCTGGGTGCCAGGGTCCTACGTCCTCCGGCCGACCGCCCGGAACCTCCGGGGGATGCGCGCCGCCTTGGCTCCGACGGGCCCGGAGCTCCCGCTCGAGCGCACGGAGAAATCCCGGTGGCGGGTCACGACCAGCACCCCCCAGCCCCTCCGTGTACGCTACGAGGTGTATGGGCACGACATCATCGTCGAGGCGCTCGACGTCACCCCGGAGCACCTGTTCCTCAACGCGGCGCTCTGCCTCCCGTACGTCGACGGGCGCAAGGATGAGCCGTGCGAGCTCGCGGTGCACGTTTCGCCCGACTGGAAGGTGTACACCGAGCTTGCGGAGATCGGACGGAACCCTCCGACGTTCCGCGCTGCGAACTACGACGAGCTCGTCGATTCACCGATCGACTGTGGAACGCCGACGGTGCTCACCGCCACCGCCCGCGGGGTCCCGCACCGGATCGTGCTCTGCGGGAAGGGGGGCAACTACGAGGCGCACCGACTCGAGTCGGACCTCGGGAAGATCGGTGAGGCGGTCGCCAAGCTCTTTGGCGAGCTTCCCATGCCGAGCTACACCTACTTCTTCCACCTCGTCGATCGCCGAGATGGCGGCCTCGAGCATCGCACCTCCACGTCGATCGTCGTCCCCCGGACGATCTTCCGTCCCGAGTCGGACTACCAGTCGTTCCTGAGCCTTGCCGCGCACGAGTACTTCCACCTCTTCAACGTCAAACGGATCCGGCCGAAGGTCCTCGGACCGTTCGACTACACGAAAGAGAACTACACGCGCCTCCTCTGGGCGATGGAGGGGACGACCGACTACTACGGGCCGCTCCTCTTGCGCCGGGCCGGACTGCTAACCCCTGCGAAGTACCTCGAAGGGGTCGCCAAGAACGCGCGCCGGTACCTCGACACGCCGGGGCGGCTCGTCACGAGCCTCGAAGACGCGTCGTTCGGAACCTGGCTCGACCTCTACCAGCCGTACGAGGAGACGGTCAACCAGAGCGTCTCCTACTACCTCAAGGGTGGGCTCGTCTCCCTCTGCCTCGACCTCGAGATCCGGAAGCGGACCGAGAACCGCGCCAGCCTCGACGACGTCTGGCGGCGGCTCTGGCGCGACTACGGCGCCAAGGACCGCGGCCTCGAGGAGGACGCGATCCCGCGCCTCGCAAGTGAGGTCTCGGGGTTCGACCTCACGGAGTTCTTTCAACGATACGTGGGCGGAACGGCCGAGCTCGACCTCGCCGGCGTTGCGCGCCATGCGGGACTCGAGTTCGGCCCGAAGGAGAAGGGACCGGAGCCGGAGGAGGACGGGGAACCAGGTTACCTCGGGGTGGATGTGGAGAACGCAAACGGGCTCACGAAGATCCGCACGGTGCGCGACGGCTCGCCGGCACGCCGGGCGGGCCTCTCCCCGGGCGATGAGATCGTGGCCCTCGACAGCTCACGCGTTCCGTTCGATCAGTTCGCAGCTGCGCTCAAGCGCTTCCCGCCGGGGTCGGGGGTCGACGTTGCCCTCTTCCGGCGAGGCTGGCTCACCCACGTCGCCGTCACGACCGGGAAGGGCCTCTCGGAGAAGTTCCGATTCCGGCCCCTACCCGATGCCGACGCCCTCGCCCAGAAGATCTACGCATCCTGGCTCGAGGCGCCTTGGGAGCCGGCCCCCGAGCGAGCCCGAACGGCCTCGGCGTAGGGAACCACCCCCGAGGGCGGGGCCGAGGTCGGAGGCGGCCGAAGGAAGAACCGGCGGAGCACGCGGAGGGTGAACCCCCACAGAACGTGGCCTTCGAAGACGGTGGCGTCCACGGAGATCGTCCCGACCGGCGTCTCCCGTGGGACCACGACGGTCGCCTGCAGCGCGTCGCGTGGAAGCCAGAATACGTGAGCGACCTCGTGGGGGCTGAGGCGCGTCGGGCCCGAGGTCTGAGGTCCGAGCTCGGCACCGAAGATCCCTACCGACATCCCGAACCGGTTCGAAGGCTCGGTCGCGATGTAGCGAACGGGTGGCACGAGGTCCCGTTCTCCGAGCCCCACCTCCTCCTCGAGCTCCCGCAGCGCGGTCGCCCGCAGATCACGGTCCCTCCGTTCCACCCTTCCGCCGGGGAGCGCGATCTGGCCCGACGCGGGGTCCTCCTGGCGGGTCGTCCGTTCGATGAGGAGCACTTCGAGGTCGCGGGTCCCGTCGCGCAGGACGATCGTGACGGCGGCCCCTGCCCCATCCGTCGGCGGAGCGTCGGCGGTGAAGTGGCGGAGGAGTTCGGAAAGGCCGAGATCCCCGCTCTGGGGGGACTCGGCCGCCGGGCCCATCAGGCCTGCCAATCGTAGGTGACCTTGCGCTGGACGACGCTCTGGTCGACGGGGTGTTCCCCTCGAACGTCGAGCGCGCGTTCGAGCACCGCGATGCGTGCCCGGAGGTCTCGGACCAGTTGCTCGAGGGCGATCAGGCGCGTTTCCGTCGGGGTAGGCGGCGGAGCGGACATCGATCGTACCATGCCGGCTGAGGAGAAAGGGATTGCCGGTCGCGCTCCCAGGGCGACCCTATCGAACCGCCGCGCGGCGACGAGGCTCGACCGGAACGAGCGGGTTCACCGGGTCGTGGACCCGCTCTCGATCTTGGTGATCCATGCCCGGATCGCTTCCTCCGTCTCCGCGGGCCGTTCGACCGGAACCATGTGCCCCGTTCGCGCCAGGAGGCGGAGCTCGGTGCCGGCGATCGACTGCCGGAGGAGGCGAGCGTGCGATACGTCGACGACCTGGTCGTCCATGCCGTGAATGATGAGGGTGGGGGTCCGGAGCTGGGACATCCTGGGTCGTGCATCGAACGTGCGGACCGCGAGGCCCCAGCGCACCGTGGCACGGCTTGCGTCCTCGCTCGATCCGTCGCGCATCGCGTCGATGAAGTCGAGGTGCTCCTCGGCCCAATCCGGGTAGTACAGATCCTTCGCGAGACGGAGTAGGTAGGCCTCCCGCCCCTCGGTCCGGAGCGTCTCCGCCCAGCGTTCTCCGACCGCGACGGTGTGCCGGTCACAATGCGTCCCGGCCGCGACGAGCGTCAGGCTCAGCGTGCGTTCGGGCCGGTTGAGGGCGTTCTGGAGGGCGAGGAAGCCTCCCGCGCTCAGCCCCACGAGATGGGCCGATGGGATCCCTCGGCGATCCAGAAGCTCCCAGACATCGGCCTCGAGCTCCGCGAAGGAGAAGGTCGAACCGCTCGGCGCTGGAGTGCGACCGTGCCCCCGAAGATCGGGAGCGAGGACCCGATGGTCTCGAGCGAGACCGGCCACGATCCCGTTGAAGACGGTGTGATCCCCGCCGAGTCCGTGGAGGAGCAGGATTGCCGTACCGTTCCCTTGATCGAGCGTGGTGAGCTCGATGGGGGCCGGGCTTGGCTCGGGCACGGCGCTCCATCCGGGTTCGATATTTCAGGTGCCCGCAGGCGACGCCTCGGACCACGATCGCGGGAGTGCGCGAAGGACCGACCGTGGTCCGCTACCAACATATACCGAGGGCCGGCTGACTCCCGAGGAGGACGATGGCGCACGGCGTGATGCTCATGAGCGGCGGGATCGACTCTCCCGTTTCTCTCCACTACCTGTTGCGCCAGGGGCACGAGATGACGGCCGTGCACATGGACAACCGCCCGTTCACCGACGATTCCCCGCTCGAGAAGGTCCTCGATCATCTCCAGCTCCTCCGCGCCCGCTACCAGCAGCGGCTCCCCCTGTACGTCCTGCCGCACGGGCCGACTCAGATCGCCCTCATGCGCAACACCGACCGTCACGTCGGGTGCGTCCTCTGCCGGCGATTCATGTGGCGGTCCGCCGAGAAGATCGCCGAGCGCGAGGGAGCGACCTTCCTGGCGACGGGCGAGGCCCTTGGCCAGGTCGCGAGCCAGACCCTCGCGAACATGCGAAGCGCCACCGCCGCCGTCGAGCTCCCCATCGTGCGCCCCCTGATCGGGTTCGACAAGCAGGAGATCGAGGCCGTGGCGAAGGAGATCGGCACCTACGGCATCTCGACGCGACCGGGCCTCTGCTGCCAAGCCGTGCCAGACCGACCGGCGACGCGGAGCTCGCTCGTCCAGATCCTCCACGAAGAGGAGCGCATCGACGTCGATGCCATCCTCGACGAGGTCATCCGGCACGCAACCGTCATGTGACGTATTCGTCGCTTCGGCTCTGCTCGGGACGCGCGGCCTATGAGTCGGTGCCCACCCCGCGGCGATCGCTCGATCTCGCGAAGATCCGTCATCGCCTCGAAGCCGATGGGGTCGTGGTCGTGGACGCACGCGTGCTCCTGATCGCCCGCCTCGAGCGGGAGGTTACGATCGCGCGCGATGGACGGATCCTGATCAAGTCCGCGGACGCGCGAGAGGCGGAACGGCTCCTCGCGCAGGTCCTCTCCCTCGTCGGAACCTGACCCACCGAGCCTCCGGGCGTGGAACCGTTATCGACCCCGGGGGAGTTGCGGGCACCAAGGCGAGGAGGGTGCGGGAGACGTGGGTCGTGGGGGCCGCGACCACCCGGTTCGGCCGGCTCCCGGAGAGTGCACGAGAAGCGGCCACCCGGGTTTCGCTCGCGGCGCTCGATGCCGCGGGGATGCAGCCGCGGGAGATCGGACACACCTTCGTCTCCAACTGCTTCGGCGTCGCCGAGCGCCAAGTGCATCTCGGCCCTCTCGTCAATACCGGGCTCGGGATCCCTGAGGTTCCCTCGGCGTCGATCGAGTCCGCGTGCTCGAGCTCCAGCGCGGGCCTCCACGAAGCGTTCGTCCGGGTCGCCGGCGGGTTCGACGACGCCGTCCTCGTCGTGGGAGCGGAACGGCTCTCGCATCTCGACACCCTCCGGTCGACGAGCTTTTTCGCGATGGGTGCCGACTACCCGTTCGAGACTCGGAACGGGGCCACGTTCCCCGGGCTCTACGCGACGATCGCGAACGCGCATCGCCACGCGTTCGGGACGAAGGAGGAGGAGCTCGGAGCGATCGCGGTGAAGAATCACGCGAATGCGGCGCGCAATCCGCACGCGCACTTCCAGAAGGAGATCTCGCTCGCCACCTACCTCGCCTCCCCGGTCATCGCCTCGCCGCTCCGCCTCTACGACTGCTGCCCGTTCTCCGACGGCGCCGCCGCCGTCGTCGTGGCAGCGCGGGAAACGACGCCTCGCCCGGCGAGCGAGCCTCTTGTGATCCGCGCGAGCGCGCGCTCCGGATCGATCGCGGATCTGCAGGACCGGCCGGAACTGACCGGCCTCCCGGCGACCCGGCTCGCGGCCGCGAAGGCGTTCCGCCAAGCCGGCCTCTCTGCGAAGGAGGTCAGCTTCCTCGAGGTTCACGATTGCTTCACGATCGCCGAGATTCTTGCGCTCGAGGACCTCGGATTCTTCCCCAAGGGGGAGGCCGCCCGAGCCGGCGCCGAGGGGATCACGGCCCGCGACGGCTCCCTTCCCGTCAATCCTTCCGGGGGGCTCAAGGCGAAGGGGCACCCGGTCGCCGCGACCGGCGTCTCCCAGGTCGTTGAAGTGTTCGAGCAGTTCAACCACCGGGCCGGCGCGCGTCAGGTCCCGAGCCTCGAGACCGCGCTCACGCACAACGTGGGCGCGACGGGCGGTTCCTGCTCCGTTCACCTCTTTGGGCATAGGTAGGAGGCACGGTTACGGCGGGCGCGACACCGACAACGTCGCCCGTGGGACCCGGGACCCTCGGGGTGCTTCCGCTCCGCGGAGTGCGCTCGCGGTGCGGGTTCACCAGCGGAACCTTTCTTCTCGCATGCCCGAAGTGCGGAGAGCGGGATCTCGCACCGATCGAGTTTTCCGGGAAAGGGCGCATCGCCTCGTTCACGGTGCTCTCCGTCCCCGGGGAGGAGTTCGTGAAGGAGGCCCCGTACGCCTACGTCCTCGTCGACCTCGACGAAGGGGGGAGGATCGCCGGCTGGATGGCGGCCGACCGCACCGGTGGGCCCCCTGCGATCGGGATGGCGGTCCAGTACGTGGCGGGTGCCGCTCAGGGCAATCGGTTCGCACGCGAGGACGCGAGTGGCGCCAGCCGCTAGCCCGGCGGTCTCAGCAGGTTCGGGGTATCGATACCCCGAGGGCGTCCCTGCGGTCGTCGACGTCCCGACCATCCCGCTCCCGGATGCGATCGAAGCCAGCGTGCGCCGTTGGCCCCGTCGAGATGCGCTCCGCTTCTACGGCCGTCGCTGGAGCTACCAAGAGTTCTGGGACGCCAGCGGCCAGGTTGCCGCGACGCTCCATCGCGAGGGGTTCCGCACGGGGGATCGCCTCGCGCTCTACCTTCCCAACTGCCCGGTCTACCCGATCGCGTTCGTGGGCGCCCTGCGCCTCGGTCTCACCGTCGTTCAGGTGAGTCCCCTGTACCAGCGGGAAGATCTCGGCCGACTCCTCCGGGACGCCGAACCGCGAGGGATCGTCGCGCTCGACATCCACTGGCAGAACATCGTCGACGTCGAGGCGACGAGCCCGGTCCCCCTCCACATCGTCGCGCGCCTGCGCGACCTCTACCCGTGGTACGAACGCCCGTTCGTGAACCGGGTTGCTCGAAAGCGCGGATTCGTGCCGGTCGCGGCGCGCGGTCCGAAGGTCCGGGACTGGCGATCGCTCCTCGAGGGACCCGACGCGTTTCCGAGACCGGCCCTGGATCCGGCGAAGGCCGTCGCCGTCCTACAGTACACGGGAGGGACGACCGGCGTGCCGAAGGCGGCCATGCTTACGCATCGCAACCTGCTCGCGAACGCCCTCCAATGCCAGTCGTGGTTCGCCGGCCTCGTGCCGGGAACCTCCGTCCTCCTCGCCGCGATCCCCTTCTTCCACGTGTATGGCATGACCGTCGCGCTCAACTATCCGCTCTTGAGCGGTACGACGATCGTCCTCGAGCTGCGGCCGGATCCGAACGAGATGCTCCGCCTCATCGCACGGCACCGACCTCAGGAGCTCCCCGGGGTTCCGGCGATCTATCGTGCGCTCGCAGCCCATCCGAAGATCGGGAAGTACGACGTGCGGTCCGTCAAGCTCTGCATCAGCGGCTCCGCGCCCCTCCCGCCCGAGGTGGCGCGGGACTTCGAGGCCCTCACCGGCGGGAGCCTCATCGAGGGGTACGGACTCTCCGAGGCGTCGCCCGTCACGCATGCCAACCCGGTCGACCATCGACTGCGCAAGGCCGGGACCGTCGGGCTCCCGCTCCCTTCTACGCAACAACGCGTCGTCGACGCCGAGACCGGTCAACGGACGCTTCCTATCGGTGAGGCAGGCGAGCTCGCGGTGCGTGGCCCGCAGGTGATGCTCGGGTATTACCGGCGGCCGGAGGAGACCGCGGCCATCCTTCGCGACGGCTGGCTCCTCACCGGGGACATCGGGTCGATCGACGCGGACGGCTACGTGACGATCCTCGACCGGAAGAAGGACATGATCAACGTCGGAGGCCTCAAGGCCTACCCCAGGGAGATCGAGGAGCTCCTGGGGCGCCACCCCGGGATTGCGGAGGCGGCCGTCATCGGCGTTCCGGACCGGGAGCTCGGCGAGGTAGTCCACGCCTTCGTGGTCCCGAAACCGGGACAGACCCTCGTGGAGCGCGAGGTGATCGAGTTCGTCCGGGCCCGGCTCGCCCACTTCAAGGCTCCGCGCTCGGTCGAGTTCTGCGCTGCGCTCCCGAAGAGCGGGATCCAGAAGGTGCTGCGCCGCGAGCTCCGGGAACGCGCCCGTGCGGCCGGGCCTAGCGTCCCCGCTCGATGAGATCGCGCGCGACCACGAGCCGCTGGATCTCGTTCGTGCCCTCGAAGATCTCCGAGATCCGTGCGTCCCGGTACGCCCGCTCGATCGGCGTACCGCGGATGTACCCGATCCCTCCGTGGATCTGGAGCGCCTCGTCGATGACGTCGCTCGCCCACTCGGAGGCAAGGCACTTCACGGTCGCCGCAGCGCGCGTCTTCGCCTCGCGGTCCGACGTGCTCCACGCCGCGGGATCAGACCCCATCCGGTCCTGCTCCTGGGCCGCGTGGTAGACCATGAAGCGAAGCGCGTGCACCTTCATCGCCATGTCGGCGAGCTTGAACTGGATCGCCTCGTACTCGGCGATCGCGTGCCCGAACTGGGTCCGTTGCTTCGCGAAAGCCACGGAGGCCTCGAGCGAGGACTGCATCGCCCCGAGCGAGCCGGCTGCGAGCGACACGCGCCCGACGTCGAGGGCCGTCATCGCGACGTGAAACCCCCGCCCGGGGGTGCCGAGGACCCGCTCGGGGCCGGCCGCGACATGATCGAGCAGGAGTTCGGCGGTGGAGGTGCCGTGGAGGCCCATCTTCTTCTCGCAGCGTCCGATCGAGAAGCCGGGCATCCCCCTGTCGAGGAGGAACGCGGTGACCCCACCTTTCGGCCCGAGCGCCGGATCGTTGGACGCGAGGACGACCACATGGTCGGCCTCCTTGCCATTGGTCACGTAGATCTTGTTCCCGGTCAGAGTCCACCCCTCCCCGGAGCGCTCGGCCGCGGTCCGGAGGGCACCCGAGTCGCTCCCGGACCCGGGCTCCGTGAGGCTGAACGCCAGGAGCTTCTCGCCGCGGGCGGCGGGGGTGAGCCAGCGCTTCCTCTGCTCCGCGGTCCCGTACGAGAGGAGCGGCGTCAGTCCGAGCGAGGTGTGTGCGCCGAGGATCGCGGCGTGGGATGCGTCGACGCGCCCGATCTCCTCGAGGAGGATCGCGTAGCCGACCTTCCCGAGACCGAGCCCACCGAACTCCTCGGGGATGGGGACTCCGAAGTACCCCTCCTTCTGCATCTTCGCGACCGTGTGCGCGGGGAACTCCTCCCGCTCATCCATCGCGCCGACGATCGGCGCAATCTCGCGGTCCGCGAACGCACGAACGGCCGATCGGAACGCCTCCTGGTCCGCGGAGAAGGAGAACTCGATCCCCATGTTACGCCCCGGAGGAAAGGTCCGACACGGTGGCCGGGCTCGGATGCGTCGTCACCTGCTTCCCTGATCACGCCGAGATGGGGCGAATTCATAACGCCGGCCGAGGGCGCCGGACTTCGCCGAAGGCAGCATGATATAGACGGCGCCGCGTCCCGGGCGCGTGGAACGACCGAACACCTTTGCTGACGCCCGAGCGACCTTCGAGGAGGCCAAGTTCGTCGTGGCCGGGATCCCGTTCGATCGCACGACCTCCTTCCGGCCGGGTGCGCGCTTCGGCCCGGACTCGATCCGCCAGCACTCGTGGAACTTCGAATCCTACGACCTCGAAACGGGGATCGATCTCACCGAGGTGCCGATCCACGATCTCGGGAACACCGGGGAGTTCGGGAGCTCGGCGGACATGGCCGCGGGCGTGCGCGAGGAGATGCGGCCCGTCTACGCTGCGGGCAAGATCCCGATCGTGTTCGGCGGCGACCACGCCTGCTCGCCTCCCTGCGTCGAGGCCCACCCGAACCCCGGTTCGCTGGGAGTTCTGTACATCGACGCCCATCTCGACTTCCGGTCGAGCTATCTCGGGGACACGAGGAGCCACGCCTGCTCCGCGCGCCGCATCGTCGAGGCCGTCGGCGCGCACAACGTCGTCGTGCTCGGGGTTCGATCCATCTCCCGCGAGGAGACGGACGACAATCGCGCGATCGGGATGGCCTCGGTCACCGCGCATGAGGTTGCCCGGGACGGGATCGAAGCATCCGTCCAGCGCGCGCTCAACATGCTGAAGACGGATCGGGTCTATGTCTCGCTCGACATCGACGCGATCGACCCCGCCTACGCCGGCGGCACGGGTACGCCCGAGCCCTTCGGCCTCACTCCGCGCGACGTGAAGTACGCGATCGGACAGGTCGCCCCGCGCCTCGCCGGCATGGACATCATGGAGGTGAGCCCGCACTACGACCACGGGAACACGAGCGCTCTCGCCGCCCGCCTCGCGCGCGAAGCGATCGTGCGCGCCGTGGCCTCGCAGCGCGTCCGATGAGTCGCCCCCCGCCTCCCGAGGAGCCGGCCCCCGCGCCCGGCCGCCCGGTGTCCCGCGGCGCCGAGGCGACGATCCGCAAGGTCGACTGGTGGGGGTTCCCGGCGATCCTCAAGGAGCGCGACGCGAAGCGGTATCGGCCGAAGGCCCTCGATGAGCGCCTCCGACGGGAGAGGACGCGGGTCGAGGCCCGGCTCCTCGTCGAGGCACGGCGTCTCGGGGTCCGCACCCCGATCGTCTACGATCTCGATCTCACCCGCCACCGGATCCTGCTCGAGGAACTTCCCGGACCGACCCTCCGCGATCTCCTCGAGAAGGGGCGCGAGGATCCGGGGGGGCTCCGTGCACCGGTGCGAGCGTTTGGGGTCGCGCTTGGGCGGTTGCACGCCGGAGGGTTGTCACACGGCGACCTCACGAGCTCGAACGTCCTCTTTCCCGCCGGGCCAGAAGGCGCGCCCGCCTTTCTGGACCTCTCGATGGGATCGAAGGGCGCCGGGGTGGAAGAGTTGGGCATCGACCTGCACCTTGTGGAAGAAGATCTCCGGGCACTGCACCCCGCCGCAGAGAAACTTCTCGAGACATTCTACGAAGGCTACGACGAAGGGAACGCCTCGGGAGCGGGCGAGGTCCGACGCAGGGCACGCGCGATCCGGGCGCGCGTTCGGTACGCCTGAACGGCCCGGAACCCCTAGTCCTCGACGCGTACCCGTCGCAGGCCCTCGACGAGCGCGGCCGGGATCTCTTCGATGATGTCAGTGGCGACGAGACCGTACCCCCGTGACTCCGTGGCCCTCAGGCCGGCGTCGCCGACGAGATAGCTCGCGAGTCGGCACGCACCGTACGCCGGCACGCCGTCGGCCAGGAGCGCCCCGACCGCACCCGCGAGCACGTCCCCGACGCCCGAGACGGTCATCGGCAGTGCGTGGTGCCGGTTCACCGAGGCGTGCCGCCCGTCGGAGATCATGTCCGGTTGACCCTTAACGAGCATCGTCAACCCCCGGGCCGCGGCGATCTCGCGGACCGCCGGGAGCCGTTCGGCGTCGTTCCCGCCCGGTACGCCTCCGAAGACCCGCACGAACTCCCCGGCGTTCGGGGTCGCGACGAGGTCGTAGCCGAGACGCCGCTCGACGGAGGGGGGGAGGGCGTCGAGGCCATCGGCGTCGACGACGAGCGGGACCGTACCGACGAGCGCCTCGAGGAGGAGATGGAGCGCCTCGACCGTCTCGCGATCGCGTCCCGCACCCATCCCGACGAGGACCGCCTTCGGCGGGGCTTCGTAGAGCGCGTTGCGGATCGCTCGGACATCCCGAGGTTGGAAGTGGCCCTCGCCGAAGGCCCGGACCACGAGGTTGGGAGAGAACGCTTGGGCCCGCGCGTCCGCCGGTTGGGGCACGAACAGGGTCGCGCGCTCGGCGCCCGTCCGCAAGGCCGCGAGGCCGGCGAGGGCCGGAGCTCCGGCGTACGGCCCCCCTCCGACGATG
>JAKIWU010000039.1 GCA_022749905.1 Thermoplasmata archaeon | reverse complement strand
CGGTCTTGGAGCCCCCAAATCGGTGTCTCGCCGGACTTCTTCTCACCCGTGGTCGACATCGCGCCCCCAGTTGAAGGCTGGACGCCCTCTTTGTATTTTTACCCCCGGCCAAGATTTTTCAAAAAACCTGGACACCAGTTTCCATGGTCTCGCGAGCAATCGGTCGGAATGGGTCCCCCCGATCTTGGGACTGTGCTAACTTTGCTGAAGGGAATCAAAGCCCTGAGAAAGGACGGTCAATACTGGCCGGGCATGAGTCGATTCTCGTGTCCGTTTTGAGCTGGGACTCATGGGAGCTGATTTCGTGAACCCCGACCACAAGGACGGCGACCACGACAAGTCGAAGGAAGAGTACGACAAGTGCTGATTACCGCGAGGCACCTGACTTCGCAGGGGGCCGCTAACACGGCCCCCAAAAATCCACGCTAGTACACCAAAAAGCTACCCGGTCTCAGTACCGCCGTCAGCACGCCGAGGAGTTACAGAGCCGGTTCGGGTCTGATTCAGGCCACGATACCATGATCCAGGAGCTGGGTTCAGACGCACCGCCGATGCGACAGATGGCGCTTCCGCCGCTTCATCGCTTGAACCGATAGCGGGTGCGACATGCTGAAGCTCGGCCCGAATATTCCATACCGCCTTGTCTGAGTACGTTCCGATTCTTGCCGCCGGGGCCCTCTCCTTCCTTGCAGGAATCCTCATCGGGGTCTACATCGTTTCCGGTGGCGGTCTCACACTGGGTCTGGCGGCGATCGGAATCGCCGCCGCCTTCTCAACCCCGGTGCTCCAAGCACGGTCCGACGCTCGCAAGGAAGGAGCCGAAACCCGGCGCCGCCATCAAGACAAATATGATCGGCATGCCTGCGATCTCAACGAGCACGTCTTCGTCTCCCTTTCTCAATCGGAACTTGCGCAACTGACGAGGGATTTCGGTTGGTTCATCCCTCCTGGGTCGGGGGTTACGGCGCCCTTCGGCAATCCACCAACACGAATCACTGTCGAAGGCCTTCCGAATTGGAAGCTGGCAATCCTGCACCTCTCGGCCAACCCCACCCTACTGGCCAAGTGGCAAAATGCCACAAACGCGGCACGGGAGCTCTACCGTTCGCGGGAAGAAGGCGGCGACCTGATTCTGGACAAGGTCAAGGTCGCGGTCGCCGCCGAGTACGGTCCGGAAATGAGGATGAACACGGCGAACGACCAGACCGCTTGGGTGCCCCAAGACCCGCCCACATGCAACGTACGGTACCTGGCGTATTGGATTGTCGCTCGCCGGGCGGGATTTGGCCGCAAAACCTTCACGAGTGTGTTGGGAGGCACCCAAGGAGGGACTTACGACGCGCGGACCGCGCCGACTAATGTCAGCTTGGGCGGTGCGATCGTACTCTCAGGGAGGAATCCTGCTGAAGGTGATGCGGGTCGGTTTCAACGTGTCTTCGATCATTTGTGGGCTGACCCTGTGATAACTACCACCTCGGGAGGGATTGTCGAGAAGGAAGGGATTGCCAGGACTGAGGTTCAGATCTTCGCAGATACGGCACGAGAATACTCGAACCGCATCGCAACGGCTCGAACATTCGAGGGTGATTGTGAGGTTTGCCGGTCGTGGACGCCGAGGGAAAGGTAGCCGCGCGAATCAATCCAAGGACCGGCCCGACGGCATCGTCACTCGAGGAGCGCCGAAGTGCCATCTCGGACCTGTGCGCACTACCTCGGAAAAAGGTCGGGTGGGCCCGGAGTCGAGCAGGCCGTCCCGTAGACGACCGCTGGAGAGTTCCGATTTACGTTGCCGCTCAGAGGGGAGGTTTCGATTCAGTAGGGAGGTTCCGATTCAATGCCTTCATCCAGGTGGCAGCGGCGTCAAGTTTGTACCGACACCCGTGACACCGGGCGACCGAAAGTATATATATGCTAGACCGGTTAGCGCTAAACGATACCCATGAAGAGTACTCCATCTGCACCGTCCCGTTCCGCCCGCCGTTCTCGGGGTCCCAAGCCGACCTTCACCCCCCTCCCTCCCGAGCCTGCGAGCCCTCCGGCCGTGCCGGCGACCGTCCCGGATACCGACGTCTGCCCGGAGTGCGGCTCGACGCATCTCACCCGCGACGACATCCGCGGTGAAGTGGTCTGCGCGGACTGCGGTCTCGTCGTGGACGCGAGCGCGCTCGTCTCCGACCGCGGCCAGCGCGGCAGCAAGGAAGACACCGGTCGCGAGGCGCGAGGCTGGGGCCCGGTCATCTCACCCCTGATGCCCGACAAGGGTCTCTTCAGCGAGATCGGAGTCCCGACGCGGGACTTCCAAGGGAACAGCCTCTCGCGGCACGCCTCGCTGAAGTTCTATCACCTGCGCAAGCTCAACCACCGTCTCCGCGCCGCGCGTACGCACCAGAGGAACCTCGTCGTTGCGCTCGGGGAGCTCAATCGGCTCGCAGGCGTCCTCGGACTCTCCCGCGAGGTGAAGGAGTCGGCGACGTACATCTACCGCCGCGCGCTCGAGCACAAGGCGACGCGCGGAAAGAAGATCGTCGCGCTCGTCGCGGCGAGCGTCTACGCGGCGTGCCGGCAGTGCCACGTGCCGCGAACGATGAAGGAGATCATCGCCCACTCGAAGGCGACCAAGATCGAAGTGGGACGGGCGTACACGCTGCTCGCGCGCGAGCTCAAGCTCGGCCTGAAGCCGGTCGAGCCTCGCGACTACCTCGTGCGGTTCACCCAGGATCTCAATCTTTCGAAGGAGGTCCGCCACAAGGTGCTCGAGCTCCTCGAGCAGGTGGAGCAGGTCTACTCGACCTCGGGGGTGCTCCCGAACGGCATCCTGGCGACGATCATCTACATCGCCTCGAACCTGATGGGGGAGCCGCGCAGCCAGGACAGGATCGCCGCAGTGGCGAACGTCACGCCCGTCACGATCCGCAACCACTACAAGGAGCTCCTCGAGCTCCTCGGTCTGCCGAAGAACCTCACGAACCCGCAGGCCCGCGGTGTCCTGCCCGTCCCGCGACCGACGGATCGACTCGATGAGCCGACGCTCGTCGCCGGCCTGTAGCGAAACCCGGCGCGGCCCCTCCCATCGGCGCCGCCACCGCAGACCACTAGTATCGTTCGACTGCTCGGTGGACTGTGGCCACCGCGTCGGGAGCGCTCAGCTACTCGTCCGTCCGGACCTACCTCGAGTGCCCCCTCCGCTGGAAGTTCCTCTACGTCGACGGGCTGAGCGAAGCCCCGAAGGGCTACTTTTCCTTCGGCCGGACGGTGCACACGGTTCTCGAAGAGCTCGTCCGCCCGCTCGTCGAGCCTGCGCAGCGGATCCCCCGGCCGGGACAGGCCCAGAGGACGCTCGATCGCTGGCGCGCGGCCGGCGAAGCTCCGAGCTCCTCGAGACTGATGAGCGAGGACGAGCTCGAGGCGTTGTATCTTCGATCTTGGGTCTCCGACGGGTATGTTTCCACCGAGGAAGAGGAGCGCTACCGAACCCTTGGCGCAGAACTGCTTCGATCGTACCGGGATCTGCTTGCGAAGTCGCCCCCGACGCCGGTCGCCATCGAAGAACACCTCGAGGCGGACTGGAACGGGATCCCGATCCACGGCTACGTGGATCGGATCGACCGCACCCCCTCCGGGGGTCTCGAAATCCTCGATTACAAGACCTCCCGAGAGCTCCGCCACGAGGACGCCCGGGATTCGGACCAGCTCGGACTCTACCAGGTGCTCGTGGAGCGGAACTTTTCGGCGCCCGTCGAGGCGTTGACGCTCTACCACCTTCGTTCGTTCCGCCCGCTTTCGGTCCCTCCGAAGCCGCAGGCGCAACTGGACGCGCTTCACGAGCGAGTCGGACAGGCCCGGGACGGCATGCGCTCGCAATCGTACGAGCCGACCCCGGGTCGCCAATGCCAGCGCTGCGAATTCCAAGCGCGCTGTCCGGAATTCCGATCCGTGCCCGAGTCCGAGCGCGAGCGCCTCGAGCGCCTCGTCGATCAATACCGAGAGCTCCGCACCGAGGAATCGAGAGTGGGCGGGGAGCTCCGACGGATTGCCGAGGAGCTCCATCATGCGGCGGAGGACCTCGGCGTGCACAGGATTCCGGGAAGCCGCGAGACCCTGCACCGGCGACGGGAGAGTTCGAAGGAGTTTCCCCTCGAAGCGTTTCGGACGGTGCTCGCCCGTCACGGAATCTCCGAGCGACTGGCCTCGGCGGAACCGGCGGCGCTCGAGGGACTCGCGCGGGATCCGGCGATCGGGGCCGAGATCCGTAAGGAGCTTGCCGAGACTCGGCGACGGAAGGTCCGGTGGTACTGGGACGTCGAGTCGAAGACGGGCCGGTGACCGGAATGCCCGTGTTTCCCGATTCGCGCGCGCGACCGATTAATACCCGACCTTGTGTCGGTCGGCATGGGAATCGACCTCGGCTCGGCGGCGCTCGTTGCGCCTCTCGTCGAGCGGGCCCCGACCATCACCACGCTCTGCTCCCACTCCTCCCTCCAGATCTTTCACGGTGCACGGACGGAGGGGTTCCGGTCCCTCGGGGTCTGCACGGGCGCTCCGCCGCGCTTCTACGACGCGTTCCCACTCGGTCGGCCTGACCAGTTCCTTTCCGTCCCGACGATCCCCGAGATCCGCTCCCACACGGACGAGCTCAACCGCGCGACCGCACTCCTCGTGCCTCACGGCTCGTTCGTGGAATACCTCGGGGCGGACGCCTTTCAGAAGCTCCCCGTGCCGGTGTTCGGGAACCGCGCGGTGATCGGCTGGGAAGCCGACCGCGAGAAGGAACGAGTCTGGCTCGAATCCGCAGGGGTCCGGATGCCGGAGCGGTACGCCTCGGCGAGCGAGGTCGACGGTCCGGTGATCGTGAAGTATTACGGGGCGAAGGGAGGCAAGGGCTTCTTCCTCGCCAAGAATCGCAAAGCCCTCGAGGGGTTCAAGCCCACCGGGCCCCACGTCATCCAGGAGTACGTCCTCGGCACGCGGTACTACGTGCACTTCTTCTACTCGCCCATTTCCGACCGCGGCTACCGCGTCGGGCGCGGGTCCCTCGAGCTCCTCGGGATGGACCGTCGCGACGAGGCGAACATCGACGAGCACTACAAGCTGGGGGCCCAGGAGCAGCTCCTCAACGCCGGGATCCGGCCGACGTTCGTGGTGACGGGAAACGTGCCGGTCGTCCTCCGGGAATCGCTCCTACCCCAGGTGTTCGACGTCGGGGCCCGGATCGTCGAGCGTTCCATCGAGCTCTTTGGCGGTATGGTCGGGCCGTTCTGCGTCGAGGGGATCATGACCGAGGATCTCGTGTTCAAGGTGTTCGAGATCTCCACGCGCATCGTGGCAGGGACGAATCTCTTCGTTTCCGGGTCGAGCTACTCGGACCTCGTCCGCCCCGACCTCTCGATGGGCCGTCGGATCGCCCTCGAGGTCAAGGAGGCGCGGGCCGCCGGACGATTGCGCGAGGTCGTCTCCTGATCCAGCGCCGTCGAGAACCCATGCAGGCGACCCCCGCACCGGCACGTTCGACCTCGGTCCCCGGCGACGCGGCGATCGTCGCGCGCAACCTCTCGAAGCGGTACGGGTCGGCACGGAAGGGTGTCGACGCGCTCTCCGAGGTCAACCTCACCATCCCGCGGGATCGGATCTACGGGCTGATCGGACGCAACGGGGCCGGGAAGACGACCTTCGTCCGCATCGCAGGCACCCAGCTCCTCCCCACCTCGGGATCGCTCACCGTCCTGGGCCACGATGTCCTGACCGAGGCGAGCACGATCCGCCTCTCGATTGCGGCGGTGCCGCAGGAGTCCCGGCCCCTCTACTTCCTGAACGTGGACGAGCTGATTTTCCTCTACCTGATGACGCGGGGGATGGAGCGCCGTGAAGCGCGCCGTCGGACCGACTCGATCCTCGAAGAGCTGAGCCTCGCTCCGGTGCGCAAGCGGTTGGTGAGTCATCTTTCCGGTGGCATGCGGAGGCGGGCGATGGTCGCGATGGTGCTCGCCTCCGACGCCGACGTGATCTTCCTCGATGAGCCCACGACGGGGCTCGACCCCTTCGCTCGGCGCGAGGTCTGGGCCGCGATCCGCCGGGCGAAGCGCGAGCACCGCACGGTGCTCCTCACGACGCATTACCTCGACGAGGCGGAGGCGCTCTCCGATCGCCTCGCCCTCATCGAGGCCGGTCAGGTCAAGGTCGAAGGAACGCCGACCGAGATCCGGGACCGGGTCCGGCTCCCGTACCGGGTCTCGGTGCAGGGGGGCTTCGTCCGATCCGAGCTCGAGCCGTTCGGCGAGGTGAGCGCGTTCGACGGGGGCTTTCTCGTCTTCGCGCGCGAGAAGGACGCGCGCGAACTCGCGATGGCGGCCCTGAGCCGCGGCGCGAGGGTCGCGCTCGGGCCGGTGAGCCTCGAGGACATTTTCCTGCAGATCGTCGGTCGGCCCCTCGATGACGGGATGGACGCCGAGACGGAGGCGTAGCGCGGATGGCGGGAGTCCGAAGGCGGATCCAGACGCTCCTCACGCTCGCCTACATGAACGGGATCGTCCCGATGCGCACCCAGCCCCTCTACCTTCTCGGGGTCCTCGCCTCCCCGCTCTCCTTCCTCTTCTTCGTCACGATCGCCTCCGGAGGCAAGCTCTTCCTCACCTCGGTCGCGGGTGGGATGGTCCTCACGATGGTGTCGATCGGGACCTCGCTGCAGACGGACATGTCGCACTATCGTCAGGACTTGAAGCTCCAGGACCTGCTCGTAGCCTCCCCCGTGGAAGCGCCGGTCTACGTGGCGGGAATGGCGCTCTCGGAGCTCGTGTATTCCCTCCCGGGGATCGTGGTGTTCGCGGTGCTCTGGCTCCATTACGCGCCCGTCACCCCCTTCTCGGTCGGGAGTGCGATCGCGATCCTCCTCCTCGTGTGGGCGTTCGCCTCCGGGCTCGGCTTCACGATGGCCACGTACTTCGCCGACGTCCGGGAGACGTTCATCTTCTCGACCCTCGTCTCGCTCGGACTCTCCGTTGTGCCACCGGTCTACTATCCGGTCTCCTTCCTGCCCGCCAATCTGCAACCGTTCGCGTATCTCTCCCCGACGACGTATGCAGCCGACCTCATGCGGAATGCGTTCGGTCTCGAATCGCTCTCGATCCGCGCGATCGCCACCGACTGGGGCGTTCTCATCTCGTTCACGATCGTCCTGATCGGAATCGCGGCGCTGAAGGCGCAATGGCGCGAGACCTGAGCGCGTTCCCGCGGGTTCCGCGCGCTCGGAACCGAGGTCCGGACGCACGTGGAACTCGAAACGACATAGCCATTATGTAGCGGCGCGCTGCTCGCGCGGCTCGAATGCTTTCCGCCACGGACCACCGCTCGTTTTCCTCCGTCGAAGACCGGTACCAGCGCTGCCTGTTCTGCGGCAAGAACCTCGTCGTTCTCCCCGACGATCACCGCGACGGATGCTGCTTCGACTGCCGCTCGCTGCTCGGGCTCGAGAGGATCCCGTGTCCGGAGTGTGGGCAAGAAATGGCGATCGAGGCGAGCGCGTCCTGCGGTCGGTGCGGCTGGTCGGCTCCCACCCCCTAGCCCTCCCACATTCTCCGGGGCGCCTCCCGCCGGAATCCCGCCAACCTTATCGCGGTCGGTCTTTCGTCGACGGCGGGCGTGCCGAGGTGGCTCAGTCCGGTACGGCGCGAGTCTGGAAAGCTCGTGGCGGAATACGCCTCGGGAGTTCAAACGCCGGAGTCGGCCGTTCCGGCCCGGCGGAGATTCTCCCCCTCGGCGCTGCCCACCCCCCCACGGATCCGTGACGCTCCCTTCGCGGCAAGAAACGCCGGCCCTCCTCCAGATCGACGCCGTGCTCGGGCGACTCTCCGGGCGCGACGGGAGGGCGGAGGTCTGCCGGTTCCTCGTGCACGAGTTTGCCCATTTCCGTCGCGTCGCCGTCTATCGTCGCCCGGCTGGAGTCTGGCAGATCGACTCCTGGAACGGAGACTCCGAACCGCCCGCGGAGCTCCCCGACACCGCGCCAGCACCGGCCACGATCGTCGGCCGCGTCGCGATCGATCCGACGGTGCCGGGAGAGGGCGGAGGGTCGGGACGCTACCCCGCGAGGATGAACGCGCTCTTCGCGGGCGGGGACGGCTCGAGGGGACGGATCGAGGTTGTCGGCGTGGTCGTCAACGCGTTCGACCGTTCCGACGCCCGATTCCTCGAGCGCGTGGCGTCGAAGATCGCATCGACCTTCGAGTCCGACGGCGTCGCACCATCGCACGACCGAGCCGCCGCCCCATAGCCCGTCGCGCGTCCTCGAGCGCGCCGGCCGCGGCGAAGCTTCGATCCCTGCGTGGAGTTCCCCGGGCGCTGCCTGCCTCGAGATCGTCCGCAATGTGCCCGAGGGCTCGCCGGAGTTCATCAACGATGGGCAGGTTGGCGCTCCTCGACGTTCGGGAGAACGGATTGAGGTCGATCGCGATGACGCGTTTTCCCATGCGGCGGAGCGCCCCCGCCCTGTCCCCGTCCTCCAGAGGAACCAGGCAGACGTCGGCGCGCCAGATCCCGCGCCGATCGACCTTGGCTCGATCCGACGGGAGGGCGGGGATCCGCGCAGTCGGGCGAAGGCCGAAGACCTCCCGGACCCCTGCCCGTCGAAGGATCCTCGCGATGCGGGTCACCCTGGCCTCCGTCCGATGGAAGAGGTTCACCTCGACCTTCAGCCGAGGGAGGGCCCGGGCAAGTCGTGCGACCTCATGGGGTGCGAGGGCCGCCACGTTCCCATTTACGGAGACTACGGGGAGCTTGGCGGCGGCGAGCCATCGAGCCGCGACGCGCTCCGCGCGCCGGGCGGAGGGAATGGTTCGCTCGCCGAGGAAGTAGTCAAACGCCTCGGCTCGCCCATGGGCGATGAGACCCTCGGGGACCGCGAGCCCCGTTCGCACCGCTTCGGCAAGGAGCGCCCGGGTTTGGAGGCTCCCGTACCGCGGATGACGCGGGGACAGGCGGGTCATCGGGAGGCGCGTTCAGGCGTCCGAGTGCGGAGGTTCTGCGGGCTTTTCCGGCTCGGGCGTTTCGGCCGGAGAATGGTTCACCGCGGGGACCGGGGGGCTCACGCCAGCCACCGTCTCGAGCTGTGCGACCCGCGCTTCGAGGGGGGCGAGGCCCTCCTCCATGGCGCGCTGGATCACGAGCTTCAGACTGTCCTCGAGCGCGACGATGTCCCGACCGAGGTCGGAGATCCGTCGCGCGTTCTCGTTCAGGAGGAGTCGGGTCTGCGTGGCGACCTTGTAGGTGTCCGAAACGTCCTTGAGCATCTGCTTCGAGCCCTGAGCGAACCGCTCGATCGACTCGCTCACGGGGTGCCATCGGCTGTCGAAGTCGGTCTGGACTCGCTCCGAGACGACATCGGCGATCCGCGTGGTGCCGGCCTCGAACCCCGAGCTCATCTGCTTCGTCAGGGTCGTCGAGAGCCCGTCGAGACGGCCGAGGAGATCGGCGCGGGTGGTGCCCTCGTGCTCGGAGAGCGCGCTCACCCGATCGTCCAGCGCCTGGACCCGGGCCGTGAGGTTCGCGAACGCCGCGGTGACGAGCTGATCGGTGTGGGTGCGCCCAGATTCCTGGGCGCGGAGAAGGAGATGGAGCACCCAGTGCTCCCGTCCCTTGGTCTCCGCGAGGGGCCCGCGGTCGAGCCGCTCGCGCGCCTCCTTGTTGTCGATGAGGAGCTGGAGTTCTTTGAGGATCTCAAGCCGCAGGGCCGGGGGGCCTGTCTGGCCCGGCGGGCGGCCGCTCATCGACCTGCATTGGCGGAGGCGGTCCTATAAGTCTTCCTTGGATGGGCGGGACCATCCGGGGACGGAGCGGGATTCCTCCCGACCGGAAGGGCGACCAGCGCACCTCCCAGCGATCGTGGGGCGAGACCACGGAACGCCACCCACGTGGGAGGGAACGACGTCCAACGACCGGCGTTCGGCATCTCCCGAGGGGCGGCCGCAGGGCACGGCACAGCGCGCGGTTCAGCCGGTCCGAGTGGAGTCAAATTCGGGGCCGAGGAGATCGCGCGCGACCAGGAGCCTGCGGATCTCGGAGGTTCCCGCGCCGATCTCGAGCAGCTTCGCGTCCCGCGCGAGGCGTTCCACGGGGTAGTCGCGGATGTAGCCGTAGCCACCGTGGATCTGAATGGCGTCGAGCGCCACCCGGGTCGAAGCCTCGCTCGCGTAGGTGAGGGCCGCGGCGCAGGCGCGCGCGCTGCGCTTGTCGTCCTGGACGGCCGTCAGGGCGTAATAGGCGAGCAGCCGCGAGGTTT
>JAKIWU010000038.1 GCA_022749905.1 Thermoplasmata archaeon | reverse complement strand
GGAGATCAGGATCGCGGCCCATGGGAGGGCGAGCGCGCTCAACGGCCGGCCCGCCAACGAGTCCCGGATCGCCTCGATCCCCCAGGTCAACGGTAGCGCACGGCCGGCGAGCTGGAACGCCGGGGGGAGGAGGCTGATCGGAAAGTTGGCACCCGACAGGAGGAGGCCGATGAAGAGGAAGATGTTCCCGAGGATGATCGAAGTGCGCAGGTATAGGGCGATCGCGCCCAGCATCAGGCCGAATCCAACCATGGCGAGGGCGGTGAGGACGATCGAAATCGCGAGCGCACCGAGCGAGCCTAGGGCGAGAGGGACGTGGAAGAGGAGCACGGCGTAGGTGAGCGCCACCGAGACCGTCGCGAGCGATACGAGGATCGGGATCAGTCCCCGACCGAAGTAGAGGGCGAGCCGGTTCGCCGGCGAAACGAGAAGGTGCTCCATCGTACCGTGGTTCTTCTCGGAGTCGGTGGTTTGACACACGGAGAACACGGAGGAGTAGGTCACCGTGGCCACCGCGTTGCCGACGACGACGTAGTGGATCATGTCCGCGCCCCCGTTCCCGAGTTGGACCACGAACGCGAAGAAGACCATCTGCGTCAGCGGAATGACGAAGATCGTCCCGAGGACGAAATCGAGGCGCATGAAGCCGAGGCTGGTCCGGGGAGCGAAGACCGCGTTCGCCCAGAGGTTCCGCCAGAACGACGGGACGAGTGCCGCTCCCATGTCCCCCTCCCGCTAGTAGTCCTGGACGTCGCCGATCTCGAGCACGTGGCGCTCGACGCGCCGGAACACCGTTCCCGCGATGGCGAGATAGATTCCCGTCGTCGCAAAGGCGCCCGCGAGGTCCGGCCAGAAGCCCCACGCAAACCCTTGATAGCCGGGAATGGCAAGGTAGCGGAGAGCATCCAGCGCCCACGTCGGGGGAAAGGCGAGGGCGATCGGATTCGTCCAGAACGGGAGGAGGACGACGGGGAACATGCAGCCGGTGCCGACGTAGAACGCGAACTCCCCGATGTTCTGGATGAAGCCGGCGTAGCGCGTGTAGACGTAGAACGCGGCGAAGACGATCCCCACGGCGGCGAGCGAAAGGATCACGAAGGCGAACAAGAGGACGAATCCCGCAGGGTTCTGCAGGGCCGGAACGCTCCCGTTGGCGAGCACGACGACGCCGTAGACGATGGCCCCGCCGATCAACCCCGTCAGGACGTTCCACGTCACGCGTCCGAGGATGACGTAGAGGTAGGGCGTTGGGGCCTGGAGCGTGGGTTCGAGCGTTCCGAACTCGCGGTCTTGGCCCGTGGCCCATCCGCTCCCGTACAGCGTCTGCCCCCACATGCTCATCATGCCGGCTCCGAGAATCGCGTAGATCGCGAAGTACTGCCCGAGGCCTCGGAACAGTTCGAAGGCGACGAGCCCGAAGATCACGGGCGCGATCATCGACGGAATGAGCCACTGGGGATCGGCGAGGAACTGGAGCGCAGAGATCCGAACGGCCGCGAGCGAGGCGCGCCAGCGGGCCGATCGCGAGAGCGTCATCTAGCTCCCGTCTCCGACCAGGTCAAGGTAGACGTCTTCGAGGGAGGTCTGCCGTTCGCGCACCGTGAGCTCGGGATGGGAGTTGAGAAGGGCGCGCACCGCGTCGACGCGCAGCTCTCCGGTCCGGAGCCTGAGGGTCAGGCGAAGGCGCGGACCGAACTCTTCGGACACGATCTTCGAGACACCGGGGAGTCGCTTCAACGCCTCGACCTCGGCGTCCTCGAATCCGTAGCCCTCGACCTCGAGGGTGCGGTCACCCCCGACAAGCGCTCGGAGCCCCGCGACGGTGTCGCGGCCGACCACGCGACCCTTTGTGAGGACGGCGAGGCGGTGGCAGAGCTCCTCCGCCTCGAACATGTAGTGCGTCGTCAGGAAGATGGTAACGCCGTCGGTCACGAGTCCGCGGATCAGCTTCCGCGTCTCGCGGGCGCTCTTCGGATCGAGCCCGATTGTCGGTTCGTCCAAGAACAGGATCTCGGGCTCATGGAGGATGCCTCGAGCGAGGTGCAATTTCTGCTTCATCCCCCGTGAGTATTCCTCGACCCTCCGGTCGGCCGACTCGATGAGGCCGACCCGATCGAGGACCTTCTGGATCCGATGTTCGCGCTCCGCGACGGGAACACCGTAGAGGTCGGCGAAGTACCGGAGATTCTCCCGCGCGCTCACGCGGTTGTAGAGGCCCCGTTCCCCGCCGAGCACGAGGCCCATTCGCGGGCGAAGCTTGGCGGCCTCCTTGGTCACATCGAGGCCGAGCACCTTCGCTTCCCCCTTCGAGGGGAGCAAGAGCGTGGAGAGGATCTTGGTGAGGGTCGTCTTTCCGGCCCCGTTCGGGCCGAGGAGCCCGAAGATCTCGCCGGCTTCGACGTTCAGGTCGACCCCACGGAGGGCCTCTGTCCGGGTGATCTCGTTCAGGAAGAAGCCCTTCCTCGAGACGAACACCCGCTCGACTCCACGGGCTTCGATGGCGAGCTCCGTCATCGAAGTACCTGGGGTGGCGCATCCGCCACATGCGGCGAGGGCGAGCGGCGAAGGCGGACGGGGCGTCCCGGACTCATCACGACCAAACTTTGAGTCCCCTTCTTGAGGGTTGAGGGGAGGCCGAAACGGTTCGGCGCGGTCCTGGACACGCCCGCGGTCGGAGGCGCGTCGGCTTCAGGTCGGCCGCCCGCGCATTTCCTTATATCACAACAGCCCCTCGACCGCACACCTCACCATGGCCGACGCCACGCAGGCGATCCCGTCGAGCGCCGAACCACCGGTCCGCCCTCTCGAGATCCCTCGTCTCGAGCTCCCGAGGGCCTACCGAACCATGGTCCTTGCGCGGCTGTTCGATGACCGCTGCCTCGCCCTCCAACGCCAAGGTCGGATTGGGTTCTACGTGCCTATGGGCGGCCAGGAGGCGGCACAGGTAGGATGCACCTGGGCGCTCGACCCCGCCGACTGGTTGTTCCCCGCCTATCGGGAGCTCGGCGCGGCGCTCGTGCGCGGGGTCCCGCTGACGCTCCTTCTCGACCAGTTCATCGGCAACTCCGGCGACCTTCTCAAGGGCCGCCAGATGCCGAACCACTACGGGTACCCGAAGTACCGCATCGTCACCGGCTCGAGCCCGGTGGGCACCCAGATCTCCCATGCGGTTGGCGCTGCGATGGCAGCAAAGAAGAAGGGGCACGCGATCGTCACCGTGCCGTTCTTCGGCGATGGAACGACCAGCTCGAACGACTTCCATGCAGGCTTGAACTTCGCTGGCGTGTTTCAGGCGCCCACGATCTTCTTCTGCCAGAACAACCAGTGGGCGATTTCGCTCCCGCGATCCCGCCAGACCCGCAGCGAGACGTTGGCCGACAAGGCCGTCGCTTACGGAATCCAGGGCGTCGTGGTCGACGGAATGGACGTGCACGCGGTGTACCGAGCGGTGAAAGCTGCCCGGGACCGCGCCCTTCGGGGGGATGGCCCGACCCTCATCGAGGCGCAAGTGTACCGGTTCGGCCCGCACTCGAGCTCGGACGACCCCAAGCGGTACCGCCCGGAGGAGGACCTCGCGGCGTGGAAGGCGCGCGATCCCGTGACGGCGCTCCAGCATGAGCTCCTGGAAGCGGGCCTCCTCACGGCTGAGTCCGACGCCGCGCTCTGGGACGCCGCGCGAGCCGAGATCGCAAGCGCGATCCAGGAAGCGGAGGCCACGGCGCCCGTCGACCCGCTCTCGATGTTCGATGATGTCCTCGCTCGCCCGACGCCCGCGCTCGAAGCCCAACGGGCGGAGTTTGCGACATGGCTCGGTCAGGGGGAAACTCGGACGTGACCGAGCTCAATCTCGTACAGGCGGTGAACCGCGCCCTCGCCGAGGCGATGCGCGCGGACCCGGACGTGCTCGTGATCGGCGAGGACGTCGGGCTGAACGGCGGCGTCTTCCGAGCCACGGAAGGACTCTACAAAGAGTTCGGCGCCGACCGGGTCATCGACAGCCCGCTCTCCGAGACCGGGATCGTCGGCGCGGCGATCGGGATGGCGCTCTACGGTCTCAAGCCGGTCGCCGAGATCCAGTTCCTCGATTTCATCTATCCCGCGTTCGATCAGATCGTGAGCGAGCTTGCGAAGTTCCGGTACCGATCCGGCGGCCAGTACCCGTGCCACGTCGTGGTGCGCGCCCCGTACGGTGGTGGCGTCAAGGGTGGCCTCTACCACTCGCAGAGCTCCGAGGCCTACTTCGCCCACACGGCGGGACTGAAGGTGGCGATTCCCTCGAGCCCGGCGGACGCGAAAGGGCTCCTCACCACGGCCATCTTCGATGAGGATCCGGTGATCTTTCTCGAACCCAAGCGCATCTACCGGGCCGTGACCGGAGAGGTTCCTGACGGCGATCACCGGGTACCGTTCGGCAAGGCGAACACGTTGCGGCAGGGAGACGACGTCTCCGTCTTCGCCTACGGGGCGATGATCCATCCGGTGCTCCAGGCAACGGACACGCTGCTCGCGGAGGGCATTTCGTCCGAGGTCGTCGATCTTCGGACGCTCGTACCCCTCGACGAGGCCGCGGTGTGCGCCTCCGTCGAGAAAACCGGACGCGCCGTGATCGTCCACGAGGCGCCTCGGACCGCGGGGTTCGGTGCCGAACTTGCCGCGTTGCTTGCGGAGAAGTGTCTCTACTCCCTCAAGGCCCCCGTCTTGCGGATCACCGGATTCGACACCCCGTTCCCCTATGCCCTCGAGAATCTGTACCTCCCGACGCCCGAACGGATCGCCCACGGCATCCGGAGCACGGTCCGGGCGGGCTAGGTGGGTCGCTTGACGTACGAATTCCGGCTCCCGGACATCGGGGAGGGGGTCGCCGAGGGCGAGGTGGTAGCGTGGTTCGTCCGCGAGGGGGATTCCATCAAGGAAGACGCCCCGCTCGTTTCGGTTCTCACGGACAAGGCGAACGTCGAGATCCCGAGCCCCCGCAGCGGACGGATCGCACGCTTGCACGCCCAGGTCGGGGAGCGAGTGAAAGTAGGCGGCCTCCTCGTCACCATCGAGGAATCAGGCAGTACCCCGTCGGGCAACGCGCAACCGACGTCGAGCGCTCCGCACGAGGCACCTTCCTCGGGGGCGGCGCCCGCGACCGTCGCGCCGAGTGCGGCTCGCAGTGCGGAGGCTTCGACCTCCTCCAGTCCACGGGCCGGTCCGATCCTCGCATCTCCGGCGGTCCGCCGACTTGCGTCGGAGCGCGGCGTCGATCTCGCCCTCGTCCGCGGCACAGGTCCCGGGGGTCGGATCCTGGAGGTTGATCTCTCGGGGACGTCCACCGACCGAGCCGTTCGCGCTGACTCCCCCATGGCCCACGGCGAAGCAAGCCCTCCTTCCGCGCCGTCGAGCCCCTCGGCTGCCGGAGCGGAGACCGGAGACACGACCCGGATCCCGATCCGGGGAATCCGGCGAATCATCGCCGAGCACATGTCGGAGGCGACCCACCGCGCTGCCCACTTCACCTACGTCGAGGAGATCGATGCGGGCGAGCTCGTGCACGTCCGGGATCGGATGGCGAAACACTTCGAGAGTTCTGGTTCGAAGCTCACGTACCTGCCGTTCATCGTCAAGGCGGTCGTGGCCGGGCTCAAGGCTCATCCGACGATGAACGCGACCATGGATGACGCGCGCAACGAGCTCGTGGTCCACAAGAGCATCCACATCGGGATCGCCACCGCCGGGCCGGAAGGTCTGATCGTCCCGGTGATCCACGACGCCGACACGAAGACCGTTCGGGCGATCTCCCGGGAGATCCAGGATCTCTCCGAGCGCGGACGGGCCGGCAAGCTCGCTCGCCCCGAGCTCACCGGGAGCACGTTCACGATCACGAGCCTCGGAGCGCTCGGGGGCATCCTGGCAACGCCGATCCTGAACTATCCCGAGGTCGCAATCCTCGGCGTGCACAAGATCCGAAAGGTCCCGACCTACCAGGCGGACGGGTCGATTGGCCCGGGGCACGTCATGAACCTCTCCGTCTCCCTCGACCATCGCGTTCTCGACGGGATCGTGGGAGCGCAGTTCCTCTCCACGGTGAAGTCCTACCTCGAGGACATGCACCAGCTCTTCGGTGAACTCGCGTAGGGCTCTTCCGCGCTCTACCGACGCCACGCGCCCTTCTGCAGGTCCGTACGCTAATGAGCGAACTCCCTCTCGTGAGGGCCGCGGGGGCGACGTGACCAGTTCGGAGGAACCAGCTCGCCCGGGCGCGGCGGCAGGTCCCCAGGACACCCGCGGCGCCTCGCTCCAACCGTTGGAGTACGACGAGCCGGCGTTACAGCTCCTCCTCGGCCCAACCTGGGACGAGACCCTGATGACGGGGTATCGGTGGATGATCCTCGGCCGGACCCTCGATCAAAGGATGCTCGGCCTCCAGAGGCAGGGCCGGGTCGGATTCTACGGACCCGCAACGGGACAGGAGGCCGTCAGCGTCGGCGCTGCCCTCGCCTCGGGACCGCCGGACTGGGTGTTCCCGGGACTGCGGGAGCAGCTCCTCGCCCTCGCGCGAGGGCACGCGCTCGAGACCTACGTCCACCATCTCTTCGCCGACAACGTCGATCCCGCGCGCGGACGCCAAATGCCCTGTCACCCGACCGCGCGTGACGTCCACTACGTCTCGATGTCCTCGGTCGTCGGGACGCAGATCACGCACGCCGTGGGCGTGGCGTACGGGCAAAAGCTGCGGAAGGATCCCGGGGCAACGCTCGCGTTCTTTGGGGACGGCGCCACGAGCGCGAACGACTTCCACGCGGGCTTGAACTTCGCGGGCGTTCTCGCGCTCCCTGTGGTGTTCTGCCTGGTGAACAACCAATGGGCGATCTCGGTCCCCGTCGAGCACCAGACGCACGTGGCGGTCCTCGCCGACAAGGCGCGAGCCTACGGGATCCCGGGCGCCCGCGTCGACGGCACCGACCTCGTGGCCGTGATCGCCGCCACACGCGACGCGCTCGCGCGTGCGCGCGGCGGAGGCGGTCCTACTCTCCTCGAATTCGTCGTCTTCCGCATGGCGGCGCACTCCTCCTCCGACGATCCGAAGCGCTACCAGCCGAAGGAGTTCCAGGAAAAGGCCCGGGAGCGGGATCCGGTCGAGCGGCTCGAGGGTCTTCTGAAGCGGCTCGGCCGGCTGGACGACGCAGGGGTCGCAACCCTCGCCGCGGACGCCGACGCGCGCGTTCGGATGGCGATCCAGACTGCGGAGGCCGCTCCGCAGCCGGTACCAGACTCGCTGACCACCGACGTTTTCTCCTCAGTCGCCCCGACCCCACGCTGAGCCCCCATGGCGGGAACGTACGCCCGGGAGACCGAGGCACTGGTCATCGGCGGAGGTCCCGGCGGCTACGTGTGCGCCATCCGCCTCGGCCAACTCGGGAAGAAGGCGATCCTCGTCGAGCGGCGGGAGCTCGGAGGGGAGTGCCTCAACCGTGGGTGCATCCCCTCGAAGGCTCTCATCCACGCGTCCCTGCTCTACCACGCCCTCCGCACGGAGGGGCCGGACATCGGGGTGATCGCCGAGAACACGACTGTCGACCTCGCGAAGCTCATGCAATGGAAGGACGCGGTCATCGCGAAGGAACGCTCCGGCGTGCAACAGCTCCTGAAGGCGGCGGGCGTGGAGGTCCTCTACGGGGAAGCCCGGTTCACGAGCCCTCGGACCGCCGAGCTCGCCGCGCGCGACGGCGGGCGCGAGCGCATCGATTTCAAGGCCGCGGTCATCGCGACCGGCGCCGCTCCCGTCGTCCTCAAAGGGTTCGAACCCGACGGGAAGCTCGTTCTCATCGCGGAGCACCTCCTCGAGATCCGAGCCCTACCGGCGTCGATCCTGGTTCTCGGTGGTGGGGTCAGCGGGTGTGAGCTCGGACAGTTCCTCGCGCGCGTGGGCGTTCGCGTGACGATGGTCGAGCTGATGCCCCAGCTTCTTCCCGGCCTCGACGCCGACCTTTCCCGCGAGGTCCTCGGGAGCCTGAAGAAGCTCGGCGTCGACGTCCGCGTCGGGACCCGCGCGACAGGGCTCAAGCGCGAGAGCGACCACGTCGTCCTCCAGGTCGAGGGCCCGGCAGGCGCCTCCACTCTCGAGGCCGAGCGATTGTTCCTCACGATTGGGAAGCGCGCGGACACAACCGGCCTCGGCCTCGAGGAGGCCGGAGTGGCCGTCGAGCCACGCAGCGGGTTCGTGACGGTCGATGATCGGCAGCGGACGAACGTCCCGACGATCTACGCCGTGGGCGACGCAGCCCGTCCCCCCATGCTCGCCCACAAGGCCTACCGGGAGGGCGTCGTAGCCGCGGAGGCGATCGCCGGACGACCAACGCGCTTCGAGTTTCGTACGGTTCCGTCCGTCATCTTCACGTCCCCGGAGCTCGCCTCGGTCGGGGTCACCCTCGCGGAGGCGCAGGCGGCCGGGGGGAAGCCGCGCGAAGTGCGGTTTCCCTACGCCGCGCTCGGGCGCGCGCACGCCGCCCACGCCACCGAAGGGTGGCTCAAGATCATCGGAGACGACGCGAACGGTCTCGTTCTGGGGGTCCATGCGGCCGGGGAGGCCGCGGGCGAATTCATCGCGGAGGCTGGCCTCGCGCTCGAGATGTCCGCGACCGTGCGCGACCTCGCCCTGACGATCCATCCGCATCCCACCTTCTCCGAGGCCCTTCAGGAGGCCGCGCTTCTCTGGTTGGGCGAGCCGTTCCACGTCAGCCGGAGGGTCGGTGGCACTCGCGGTCCGTGACTGGGGCATGCGCCCCTACGAGGCGGCTCTCGCGGAGATGCGTTCCCTCGTCCGCGACCGGCGAGCGGGCCGGATTCCGGACACGCTCCTCCTCGTCGAGCACCCTCCGGTCGTGACCGTCGGCGTCGAGGGCGCCGGGAACGAGGTGCTGCCCGACGGGATCCCTGTGGTCCCGGTCGAGCGCGGGGGCCACGCGACCTATCATGGGCCTGGCCAGCTTGTCGGGTACCCGATCGTGGACCTCGAGGCTCGGGGGCGCGACGTCCGAAGCTTCGTGCACGCGGTGGAAGAGATGGTCGTTCTCGCCCTCGCGGAGTTCGACGTCTCGGCCGGTCGCGTGAAGGGCCGGCGGGGCGTCTGGGTCGAGGAGAGCCGGAAGATCGCCTCCGTGGGGATCGCGGTGAGCTCGTGGATCACCTTCCACGGGTTCGCCTTGAACGTCGACAACGATCTGGCGCCGTTCCGTTTCTTCCATCCCTGCGGCCTCGACGGGTCCGTCATGACGAGCCTCGCCGCTGAAGCCGGCCGGGCCGTCGGGGTCGCAGAGGTCCGCCCAAGCATCGTCCGGGCGTGGCACGCCGTGTTTGAAGCGCCCGGTACCGGACTGGCCGGATCTCCCGGACTCTCGGCAAGCCTCCCTACCGCATGAGGACCGGTTCCGAAGGACCACGCCTCCTCCTCGTAGGAGGCGGGGGCGGCCTCGCGGGACGCGCGATCACGTCGGAACTTGCCCACGACCACTGGATTCGCTCGCTGCATCGCCATCCGAGCCCGACGGAACGGGAGCGCGGGGTCGAGTGGATCCCCGGTGACATCGCGGGCGAGGTCGCATGGACCAAGCACCTGAGCGGCGTGGGCGCCGTCGTGAACGTCGCATGGAATCGCCACGGTGCGGAAGCGACCTTCCGAGGTCTCCACGATGGGCTCCTCCGCCTCCTCGACGCCTGCGACCGAGAAGGCGTTCAACGGTTCGTACAGATCAGTGTCCCACCCTCAACTCCCCACCTCGAGACGACGCTCCCGTACCTCGTGTGGAAGCGACGGTTCGACAAGGCGCTCGAGCGATCAGGGATCTCGTACGCGATCCTCCGCCCGTCCGCCCTGTTCGGACGCGGGGATGTCCTCCTCGGCGTGATGCTGCGCCTCATCCGGCGTTATCGCGTCTTCCCGATGTTCGGCGACGGACGGTTTCATCTGAGCCCCCTCAGCGCGACCGATCTTGCTCGCGCGGTGCGGCGTGCGCTCCTCTCCGAGGAACGCAGCACGATCGATCTCGGTGGCCCGGACCGATTCTGCTACCGTGAGCTGACCGACCTTATGTTCGCCGTCCTCGGCCGCCGACCGCACTACGTCCCACTCTCTCCCACAGGCAGCCTACGACTCGCGCGATGGTTCGAGCGTCTCGGCTCACCGCTCCTCTACGAATACGAGGTGGAGTGGCTCCTCTCGGATCGCCTCGGGCTCACGGCCTACGAAGGGCTCGAGCGTCCGCTCGAACGCGTGGAACCGTACCTTCGGGAGGTCGCCCTGCACCCCCGACGGTCCGCGGCGGGCTGACCTTGAGCTCCGTGCGGGCCTCGCCTTATCACTTTGACCTGTCCATCCCTCCCACGATGGAAGTCAG
>JAKIWU010000037.1 GCA_022749905.1 Thermoplasmata archaeon | reverse complement strand
GACGTCCCGAAGCTCGTGCACGCGGACGAGTCTTGGGTCGGGGGGCCCGTCGAGTGGTACTTCTTCGCGCTTTCGCTGGCATCTCGAACCTTCCGCCCCCCTATCCAGCCGGCCTGATAATCCTAAGGTCGCAGAGTTCGTGGGATGCGACGCTGCGTATCCGTGGACCCGCCGTCGGCGACACAAGCTCTTTAGCGAGAAAGACCGGGTTGCGTCTCGATGAGCCGAGCCTCCCCCAAGCGAGACCTCCTCTCCATCACGGACGTAGCCGCCGAGCTCCCGAGCCTCCTCGACCGGGCGCTCGCGATGAAGCGCGCACGCGCGAGAGGCGACCGAACCCCAACGCGCCCTGGGGCGAATCTCGCGCTCATCTTCGAGAAACCCTCGACGCGCACACGCGCGTCGTTCGAGGTCGCGGCGAGCGATCTGGGCGGGCGGGGGATCTACTTCGCCGCGAAGGACATGCAGCTCGGCCGCGGGGAGACCATCGGCGACACCGCGCGCGTGCTCTCCCGGTACGTCGATGCGATCGCCTACCGAGCGTTCCGTCACGAGGATGAGATCGAGCTCGCGCGGCACGCGTCCGTACCGGTCATCAACGCTCTCGACGACCGCGAGCACCCCTGTCAGATCCTCGCGGACCTCCTCACACTGAAGGAGCGCTGGCCGGACGGATTCCGCGGGAAGCGGCTCGCCTACATTGGAGATGGCAACAACGTGCTGCATTCGCTTCTTCTCGGCTGCGCGATCTCGGGGCTCGATCTTGCGACGGCATCCCCGGCGGGCTACGACCCCGCTCCGGACATCGTCGAGCTCGCGCGCAAGCACGCCGCGACGTCGGGTGCGCGGTTGACCTTCACGCGCGATCCTCGGGAGGCGGCGAAGGGATCAGACGGACTCTACACCGACGTGTGGGTCTCGATGGGGGATGAGGCCCAGAAAGACGCTCGCGAGAAAGCGTTCCATGGCTTCCAGATTAACGACGCGCTCCTGCGGCTTGCCGCGCCCGACGCGTGGGTGCTCCATGACTTGCCGGCGCACCGGGGCCTCGAGATCACCGACGAGGTGATGGATGGGCCCCGCGCCGCGATCTGGGACCAGGCGGAAAATCGCTTGCACGCTCAAAAGGCGGTGCTCGAGCTCCTGTTGCCTGCGCCAAGCGGGAGCGCCCCCGCGTGAGCCGGGGGGCGAGACGGTACTGCGCCCACAATCATCCGACTTGAACGTCCCCGCGGCGGACTCGAACTCTCCGGGGGCTGCTGCACCGTTGACAGAGTGCACGGCCCAGCTCGTGATCGCCTCGCCCAGATTGTTCCGAGACTCGAGGAGTCCGAGACCCGCGACGTAGCCCCTCGCGTTCTACTATCGAGCAAGCCTTCGACGAAGGACCAAAGTCACGAGGACCCCCGAAGCAACGACGAGGAGGACGAGGCTGACCCAATCGATGGCATCCAACCCAAGTAGGCGGGAGCCAGAAGCGGACGCGCCAGAGACGGTGATGTTGATCCACTGCCGAATCGAAGCGTGAGTTTGGTCCGTCGCGGTGAATCGCACCATGAAGGTTCCGACCTTGAGGAAGGTGTGAGTGGCGTTCTGCGTGTAGATGCAAGTGCACCCGTCCGCGAAGTTCCAGTCGTAGGTGTAGGGGGGCGTTCCGCCAGTAACATTGCTGAAGAAGCCGACGGTGAGGGGGACATGTCCGACGGTGATGTTCGCGGAAATCGAGGTAGAGAGCGCGACCGTCGACGGGGGGAGCACGCCAGCTGACGGTTGCGAAACCGCGGCGAGAGTCGCGAAGGAGAGGAGGAGCCACCCGGCTGCGAGCGCACCTGTGCGGAGCGCCAGCAAGCGCGGGGGATTTCGGTTCACCGTACTATACCGATTCCTCAGGGTCGGCCCGCAACCGAATCTTCAGGAGGGACTCCACCTTGCGCACGATCGCGTCCGGCGGATGGAAGCTCCCCGACTCGAGCTTGAGCACCAGGGACTTCTTCTCGTTCAGGCGCTTCCCGAGCTCCTCCTGGGTCCAGGCCCGCTGTTCACGAGCAACGCGGATTCGGTGGCCCCAGTCCGAGGCAAGCTCCATCTCCGGGAGGTCCGCGAAGAGGTCGCGCTCGGCCCCACGGCGCAACGGCTGCCCGCCGCTCGTGGGCGCTCGGGGTGCGCCCTTGGTTTGCGAGGAGGGCGCCGCGGGGGCAATCAGCGGGTCGAGCAGCTCGCCGAAGTGGCGGCAGTGTTCGCACACACGGAGCACCGAACCCTCCACCTCGACGCGGTACGTGGTCGTGACGTCGTCGCCGCACATCTCGCAGATCACCGGTTCACCTTCTTCCTCGGAGCGCGCGCCTTCGACCCACTCGCCTCGACCGCTCGGGACTTCTTCCGGGCCGCCATTCGACCCCGCCCTTCCTCGAAACGCCTGCGCTCCGCGGCGTTAGTGAGTCGGAGGCGAGGGACCGGAACGGGGTGACCGTCCGGTCCGACAGCGACCATGGTGACGAGGGCGTCGACCACGGGCCGAGGAGGGCCACCCCGGATCGGCTCCGAACGTGCCTGCACGAGGACCTCCATCGAGGTCCGACCGACGTAGGTGAGCTCGGATCGGAACTCGACCATGTCGCCCACATGAACCGGGGATCGAAAGTCGACGCGGTCCATCGAAGCGGTGACGCAGGTCGTTCTCGCGTGGCGCGTCGCGGTCACGTAGGAGACCCGGTCGATCTCGGAGAGGATGACGCCGCCGAAAACATTGCCCATGAAGTTCGCGTCCGTCGGGATCATCAGCCGAACGACGGTGGCCCGGCTCGCCGCTACTCCCCGATCCCCCGAGCGCACCACTCGGAACCCTCGCAACGTGCGTCGCCAGAAACGCCGACGCCATCTCCGCAAGGGCTGAGGGGGTCTTAAGCGATTTTGGGTTCGCAAGGGCGTCCCAACCTGGCGGCGATGCCGGTGACGTCCGCGAAGACGCGAAAAACCGCAGTCCACCGTCGAGGAGCGAGGTCGCCCTCAGGAACGTCTATATAGGGGCGCCTTTTCGGCGCGCCCGGAGCACCTAGGGATGGCACAGAAGCCCCACCTCAACCTCGTCTTCATCGGCCACGTGGACCACGGGAAGTCGACCACGGTCGGCCGTCTCCTCCTCGACACGGGGGTCATCCGGCAGGAAGAAATCGACAAGTTCCGCGCCGAGGCCGAGGCGAAGGGCAAGGCGACGTTCGAGTTCGCCTGGGTCATGGACGACCTCAAGGAGGAGCGCGAGCGCGGCGTCACGATCGACATCGCCCACCGGCGCTTCGACTCTGCGAAGTACTACTTCACGATCATCGACGCGCCCGGCCACCGCGACTTCGTCAAGAACATGATCACGGGGACGAGCCAGGCCGATGCGGCCGTGCTCGTCGTTTCCGCGGCCGATGGTGTCCAGGAACAGACCCGCGAGCACATCTTCCTCGCGCGGACGCTCGGGGTGAGCCAGATCATCTGCGCGATCAACAAGATGGACCGCCAGGAGGTCAAGTACTCCGAGGCGAAGTACAACGAGGTCAAGGAGGAGATCACCAAGATCCTCAAGAACATCGGATTCAAGGTCGACCAGCAAATCACCTTCCTCCCGATCTCCGCGTTCAAGGACGACAACATCAACAAGGCGTCGCCCAACATGCCCTGGTTCAAGGGCCCGAACTTCCTGCAGGCGCTCGACAGCCTCAAGGTCCCCGAGAAACCGACGGACAAGCCCCTCCGTCTCCCGGTCCAGGACGTCTACACGATCACCGGGATCGGCACGGTGCCGGTGGGCCGCGTCGAGACCGGTAAGCTCCGCGTCGGCGACAAGATCATTTTCATGCCCGGCGGGAAGTCCGGCGAAGTGAAGTCGATCGAGATGCACCACGAGAACGTCCCCGAAGCCATCCCCGGCGACAACGTCGGGTTCAACGTCCGCGGCATCGACAAGAACGACATTCGGCGCGGTGAGGTCGCCGGCCCTGCTTCGAGCCCGCCGACCGTCGTCGAGAGCTTCACGGCAAACGTCCAGATCCTGAACCACCCCTCGGTGATCACGGCCGGGTACGCACCCGTCTTCCACGCCCACACGGCGCAGGTCGCCTGCGAATTCACCGAGCTTCTCAAGCGGCTCGACCCGAAGACCGGCCAGGTCGCGGAGGAGAACCCTCAGACCCTCAAGACCGGCGACGCTGCGGTGGTCAAGATCACGCCCAAGCGCCCGCTCGTGCTCGAGAAGTACAAGGAGTTCCCCCAGCTCGGACGCTTCGCGGTCCGCGACATGGGCCAGACGGTCGCCGCGGGCGTCGTCGTCGACATCAAGAAGCGCGAGGGCTAGGGACGCTCCCCGCCTGCCCGATCGCGAGGTTCCATGGCACAGAAGGCCCGAATCTCGCTGAGCGGCATCGACGCCCGCAAGGTCGATTCGGTCTGCCGCCAGATCCGCGAGATCTCCACGAAGACCGGGGTCGAAATCGCCGGACCGATCCCTCTTCCCACGAAGCGCCTGCGCGTACCGGTCCGCAAGGGTCCGGACGGGGGCGGATCGAGCACGATCGACCACTGGGAGATGCGGATCCACAAGCGTCTCATCGATATCGACGCCGACGAGCGGGCTCTGCGGCAGGTCATGCGCATCCAGGTGCCCGACGGCGTCAACATCGAAATCGTCCTGAAGAGCTGACGCCGCGGCCGTGTTCGCGCCCGGCACCGCCCGCTACCTCCTGCCCACCCTTCTCCTGCTCATCGTCGTCGCCGCCTTTGTCGGGGTGGGCGAGCTGCCGCGCTCCCTCCTCCTCGTCGTTCTCCTCGCGATCGGCTTCGGCTACTGGGCGTTCTTCGCGTCCTTCTTCCGGGACCCGGACCGCGAGGTGGGCGACGGGATCGTCTCGGCCGCCGACGGCCGCGTCCTCGAGATCGTACGGGAGGAAGGCCGGGTTCGCGTCGCGGTGTTCATGGGGATCGCGGACGTGCACGTCAATCGCTTTCCCCTGAAGGCGCGCGTCGAGGCGATCGTGAGCTCCGGCGCGGGGAGCCGCCCGGCGTTCAGCGCCGACGCGCGTCACAATGTCCAGCGTAGCTACCTCCTCGCGACCGATCTCGGCCCGGTGCAACTCATTCAGATGACCGGCCTCGTCGCTCGACGGCTCGTCTCGCTCGTCGAGATCGGCGAAGAACGGGCCAAGGGCGACCGCCTCGGCATGATCGTGCTCGGCTCGAGGGTGGACATCGTCCTTCCCGCCAACCGGGTGAAGATCGCGGTCTCGGTGGGAGACCGGGTCCGAGCCGGCGAGACCACGATCGCGCGGGACCGCGACTGATGGCCCCGAGCCGCATCTGGGCGAACCTCTCGACCCTCGCGAACGGGACCCTCGGGGTCGGGGCCATCGCGTACGTCGTGGCGGGGAACAAGCTCTGGGCGATGCTGCTCATCGTCGCCGGGATCGGCTTCGACGGCCTCGACGGATGGCTCTCGCGGCGCAGCGGCCGCCCTGGCTCTCGGTTCGGTCCGCTTGCGGATTCGGTGGCAGACGCCGTGACGTTCGGCCTCGCTCCCGCGGCGCTCATCATCGTGCACACCGATCGGGTCGCGCTCTGGAGCCCGTGGACTCCGGGGACGCTCCTCGCTGGGGTCGTCATCGCCTCGCTGGCGATCGCTCGGCTTACGTGGTTCACGCTGCGGGCGCACGACCGGCCGTACTTCACGGGCGCCCCGACGCCGCAGAACGCGATCGGCGTCGTGCTCCTGCTCCTCCTCTTCGACGACCCGGCGTTCTTGGGAACCCTCCCCCTCGCGGTCGTCGTCCTCGGCCTGGTTCTCGCGGTCCTCATGGTCGTCCCGGTCCGCTTCCCCAAGATTCGCGTAAACTCGCCTCTCCGGATCCCGATGACCGTCGCGGGCTTCGCTCTGATCTTGGCGCTCCTGCCCCTCCAGTTCCGACCGAACGTGGGCTCCCCGCTCTACGACGTCTCGTTCGTGGCAACGGGTGTCGCCGTGGTCCTTGCGACGAGCTACTATGCGATCGGCCCCTCCACCGTGGCGAAGGTCCCTACGACTCCCGGGTAGGCGGATGGTGCGATCGAGCGCTCGAACTCAGGGGCCTCGCCTCTCTCCGAGGGAGGTCCTGCTCTTCGAGGCCGGGATCAAGCTCGGCGGTGTCTTCCATCAATATCTCGGCACGCCCGTCGTTGCCCGAACGGCACGCGGACTCGCGCGGACGATCGAAGCCGCCGTCGGCCTGCAACCGTACGTACGATCGGTTCGGGTCCGGATCGATCCGGATCGAGGGGGACCGGTGGGTCGGGGACGGATGGCCTACCGGTACCTCAACGCCGAGATGCTCACGGTCACGGTGCACCTCGCCCATGGGAACGAACGAGTGACGGCGACGTTGATTCCGAGGGAGGATCTCCACTACCCGCTGATGAGCGTCGCGTCTGCCGGCGCCTCCGTCGGTCGGACTAGGAGCGTTTCTCGATCGAAACGTACGGCACGTCGGTCGGCCCGACGTACCGGCTCGTCGGCCGGATGAGCCGCAGGTCCTGGTACTCCTCGAGAACGTGCGCGGTCCAGCCGGACACCCGGCTCGCCGCGAAGATCGGCGTGAACAGGTACTTCGGGATGTCGAGGAGCGCGTAGATCGAGCCGGAGTAGAGATCGACGTTCGGGTAGAGCTTCTTCTCGGCGAACACCACCTGCTCCTCCTTGCGCAGGAGTTCGTAGTAGTGGAGGTTCCCCTTCGCTTCCCCGATCCGGCGGGACCACTCCCGCATGATCGTGGCGCGGGGGTCCTCGACCTTGTAGACGCGGTGCCCGAAGCCCATGATCCGCTCGTGATGGGCGAGTTTCGAGCGCACGACCTCCTCGACGCGGTCGAGGGTCCCGATCTCCTCCAGAAGTTCCATCGCCCGCTCGTTCGCCCCGCCGTGAAGGGGTCCTTTGAGCGCGCCGATCGCGCTCGTGATCGCCGAGTAGATGTCGGACAGGGTCGAGGCGGTAACGCGGGCCGCGAAGGTCGACGCGTTGAGGTCGTGATCGGCATGGAGGATGAGCGCCGCGTCCATAGAACGGATCTCGAGGTCGGTGGCCGGCGTTCCTCGGATGGCGTGCAGGATCCAGGCAGCGTGCGAGCCACCTGTCATCGGCGCTACGGGGGGGAGCCCCTGACGGGCGCGATGCAGTTGCCCGATGATCGCCGGGAGAATGGCAGTTAGGCGCTCCGCGCTCGCGACCGAGGTCGAGGCCGCCCCCGTCTCGGCGGGTGTGAACGCCCCGAGGGCGGAAACGGCGGTGCGGAGGACATCCATGGCGTTCCCGCCCTGCGGCATCTCGGAGACGATCCGCATGACCGGTTCCGGAAGCGTGCGGAGCTCCCCGAGGCGCGCTCGGAGGGCCTCGCGTTGGTCGGCGGTGGGCAGTCGCCCGTTCCAGAGGAGGTAGGCGACCTCCTCGAAGGTCGAGTACTGGGCGAGGTCCCGGATATCGTACCCGCGGTAGAGGAGGCGACCCTTCTTGCCGTCGATGAAGCAGATCTGGGACTCAAGGGCGATGACGTCCTCGAGCCCCCGTTGAACCTCATTATCGGTCATCGGGCTGTCCCGCTCCTCCAGAACGGCCGCCCAAGCCTGCCCGGGGTTAATCCGTTTGCGCCGCGTGGCGAGCTGGGGCTGCGACCGACGGCGCCACCGACGGGTTCGTCGGGGGCTCCTCCTCGTCCGAGGGCCGGCGCTTTCGGTAGGCGACTTGGGCCGCGGCCCAGATCGGCAACGAGACGAGGAGCCCGGCGGCGGCCACGAGGAAGGTGAGCCGGTAGCTCCCGTAGATCGAGAGGATCCCCGAGAGCGCCGCGCCCGCGATCGCGGCGATCCCCCCGAGCGCGCTGTTGACCCCTAGGAGGGTTCCAGCATCCCTCCCTTCGAGAGAACGGAAGAGAATGATCGAGGACGCGGTCGAGTAGAACGCGATCGCTCCCCCGCAGAGCGCGAAGGCGACGACGTTCGCCGAGAACGCCACGCGGACCGTGAGGGGGATGAGCGTGAACCCCGCGACGGCAAGATAGCCTACGCTTCGCGCGTAGGAGGCGCGCCGGACAAGCGCGTCCGCCCCACTGCGGCGGCTCCACCTCCCGCTCGCGGGGAGCACGAACCCCTGGGCGACGTTGTTGGCGAGGTTCACGAGGAAGATCGAGGCAGCACCGATCCCAATCGAGTAGAGGTAGGGCGTGTAGGAGATGTTGAACAGGTTCGCCGTCAGATTGAACAGGAACGACGCGGCGAGGATGAGGGGCAGCTCGTGGGTGGCCTCCGCGCGGACCCACTGGCGGAATCGTCGCCAACCTTCCCGAGAGAGCTGGGGCCGCTTCGGGAAGAAGGGAATCTCTCGGTTCCACGCGGGGAGGTGGCGGATCCGGGACAGGAGGCCCTCGGGATGGCGGGCGACGTGGGATGTCGTGAGGGCTCGGGGAGCATCGCGTACGCCTCGCCAGACCGCAACAACGCTCGCCAACGCGAGCCCCGCGAGGACGTAGAGAAGGGGCGCCAGGGAGAGGTTCGCCTCGAGCCAGAGGTACCCGCTGATGAGACCCGCGACTGAGCCGATGATGCCCATGAGCTGGAAGGAGGCGAACGCGGTCGGCCGTTCCCAGCTCGAGAACTTCTCGAGCACGAGCAAGTTCGATGCGCTCGTTCCCGCGGGGGCGATCACGCCCACGAGTGCGTAGAGTCCGAGCAGGATCGGGATGGAATGGACGTTCGCGAGGAGGAGGTAGATCACCCCGAAGCCGGCGAAGTTGAGGAGGAGGAGATTCCGCCGGAAGGGATAGTGGTCTGCGAACCACCCCCACCCCACGGAGGACAGGATGACCGTCCCGTTGAACAGTCCGGCCGCGAGGGCAACATCCGTCCACGCGCCGTGCAACGGGATGAGGATGAGCAGGGGGAGGGCAACCCCGAACCCCGAGGTGGCGGCGTTGATGGGGACGAACGCGAGGAGCCACGGCCGGGCCACGAGGCGGTTGGGGCTCGTGACGAGCTCACGTTCCATGACACGGTCGGTGGGTGGAAGGCTGACATTCCCTTTTCGGAGGCTCGGCGTGCTCGGGCCCTCCAGGGTTCGTGTCCTGGTCCGGACGCGCCAGCTATTACCCCGGGAACGACTCGCGTTCGAGCTTGCATGAGGGCCGCCCGGTCCGCTGGTCTCTTCCGGGTGCTCCTTCCAGCTCGTAACCTCGCGAGATCCCGACGGTTCTACGCCTCCCTCCTCGCCCAACGCGGACGGGAGGTCGCGCCCGGTCGGATCTATTTCGACTGTGGCCCGGTCATCCTCGGAATCCTCGATCGCTCGACGTCCGGGCCTTCGCGTTCGACCGTGACGGAGGCCCTCTACTTTGCGACCTCGGACCTGGAAGGTGTCTTCCGAAGGGCGCGGACGCTTCGGTGTCTCGATCCCGCGTTGATCCATGACGACCGGTCCCAGCCGATGGGAAGGATCACCACACGCCCGTGGGGGGAGCGTTCCTTCTACGCGCTCGATCCTTCGGGGAACTCGCTCTGCTTCGTCGACGGTAGGACCAAGTTCACAGGAAGCCCACAGCAGCTCGAGAGGCTCAGGCGCGGTGGTGGCCATGACGGGAACTCCCACCGGGCCTCCGGGAACGCGCGGAAGGAGGCCTCACCCAGGCACCCGAGGAGATCGAGGTGAGGGCCTCGCTCCTCTGCGAGCCGAGTGAAGGTGCCGGCGCCGGGATGTTCCGGTTGTGCCCAGCAGCAGGGATGGTCCAGCTGGAATGCCGATCTAGGAGTCGGCTGAGATGGAGTTCTTGTCCGAACCCCGCCAAAGCCACCAATGCACCGGCCGGATGGTGAGGCCCCGGCTGATCCGACGCCCGATGGCGGGATTGCGGAGTACGACCACGGGGACCACCGGGGCGCCCGCGACGCGCGCGGCCTCGAGCCGGTGATTGCCGTCGATCAGGAATCCACCGCGCGGGGTCTCGACGAAAAGGAGGGGGACGGACGGGTCGGAGCCGCTCAGACAGGAGGGATCGAGTCGCCCAGAATTCGGATTCTCGGGCTCCCTCGCCCGAGGTTGGATCCACGCGTCGAGCTCGCCAAGGGGAACGTGCTGGATCGGGATGCGATGATGGGCGAGGTACACCTTGGCCGCCTGGACGTCGAACCCGAACCAGCCGCTCCGGTACGTCTCCCGCCGCGTAACGTCCCAGGGGACCTCCCCCGAATGGCGGTAACGGGAGCTCCTCGTCACGATCGGAGCCTCCGTCGCCGGGTCGAAGTCCGCCCGAACGGCGGGACGCGCGGGAGGCAAACCCCTGGGGAGCGGTCGCTACGGCAGAGCGGGACGGCCGGACCGGGGCTCACGTCTTC
>JAKIWU010000036.1 GCA_022749905.1 Thermoplasmata archaeon | reverse complement strand
CCGCGTCTGCGAACGCTCCGGACACGCCTCCCCGTGCGCGCGCCGGTCGCGAAGGATCTCGGCGGAACAGGTACAGACGTAGGCCCCGTCACGCTCGATGACACGGAGCGCCCACGAATACGCGATCGGCAGGCGATCGGATTTGTAGTGGACCTCGTCCGGTCGGACGTCCGCGAGCTCGAGATCGTGTAGGATCACGTCGAACACCTCGCCGGCGATGCGCTTCTCCTCCGATCCGACCGTGTCGTCGAAAACGAGCAGGAGGCGCCCACCGTACCGCTGACGGTAGTGCTCGTTCACGTAGAGCATGCGGGCGTTCCCGATGTGGAGCGCTCCAGATGGGAACGGCGCCATGCGGAGGACGACATGGCCCACCTCGGCCCCCGGCAGATCGGGAAACACTCCCTCGACCGGCCCTTTTGGGGCCCGCACGCGTGCTCGCTCGGGCCCGCCGAGTCGTGCGAGCTCGGCCCGCTGGGACTCTGCGGGGAGTCCAGAAAGCTCCAGGAGGATCATGTCCGCCCGTTCCCGGAGCTCCGAGGATTGCGCGCGAAGCTGGGGGACGTCGGCGAGGAGCCGAGAAACGATCGGCCCCGCTCGCGCTTGGCCATCGTGTTCCACGGCATTCTCAAGGAGCAAGCGTCGGAGGCGCACGTCAGTTTCTGGGGGAAGCGTCAAGGGCGCGGCACCTTCGGGGCCCTCACGGGGCGTCGCGTTCGCCGGCGGAGCGTCGGACCTCGGCACCGCCGCGTCGGAACCGACGCTCGCTCTCAGCGAGCGCCTCCGAGAGCGTGAGCTCGCCCTTCAGCACTCGGCTCGCCTCGGATTTGGGAATGGTGAAGAGGCCCCCGCTCCCTTCTCGACTGACTCGTTGGAGGTTGGTGATGTCTCCCGCGGTCACGTTCACGGGCCCGAGAGTCTCGACACGGTAAGGCTTGCCGCGATGGTGCGCGATGGCTCGGGCAGCGATCGCGTCTCTCGGGCGTCGATGGCCCCGTGGAGTCGTCCCGCTCTCGTCGACGAGTTCGATCGGCTTGCGAAGCGAGGCAAGGGATCGAAGGATCCGATCGCGGGCGAGGCGGTCTTGGCTTCCGACCCGGAAGAGGATCTCCTTTCCCGGAAACCTTTGTCTCAGGGAACTTCCAAGGTGGCCCGTCGATTCCGGGGATTCGAGGGTTCCGTCAACGAGACACCGTCCGCTCGCGAAGATCGCATAGCCGGGCCGAGGACCTGGATCGATGCCGACGACAATGGCCTCCGAAGACTGTCCGATTTGGAGAGCGTGTTCCACGGCGGCCCAAAGTGCGGTCCGATCCCCGTCCGGCGTGACCGCGAACACCCGGCCGTGCGAGATCCGCCCCAATTCGGAGGGGCTCGTAAGCACCACGGCAGCCTGCGACGGAATCCGTGCGCCGGGAACGATGCTGACCGAAGGGACACCGCGCGCGCGCAGCTCGCTGGCCAGTTCCTCGTAGAGGACGGCGTCAAGCGTTGCGAGGGCGACGCACCGGTTTCTCAACGTCGGCGTGGACGGTCAAATACGGCATATAGTTTGCCCGACCGATGATGGCCTGTGCGTTCTGCGGCACTCCCGCGATGCTCGGGACGCTCTTCTGTACGCAGTGCGGCCGAACCCTCCCACAACCAGGAGGGGTTGTCGGGGCATCAGGGGACGGGCTGAATCCCCCGGCGCCTCCGGCCCCTCCGCCTCCCGAGTGGATCCCTCCGAATCTTGCCGGCCGGGCCCTGCACTGCCCCACCTGCAACACCGTGATATCGAACATCGCGGTCGTGTGCCCGGTATGCCTCGCGCCGTTGGCTCGCTGAGACGCAAGGGGCGGCGCGGCCGCCGCACGGCCTTCATGATCCGATCGGCCCGGGAGCGGATCGCCCACCTCTTCGGGCTTGCCGAGGTCGAGTGGGGCCGCGGCCATGCTTCGCTCTCCGATCGCTACGTCGGCCTCGCGCGCAGGGTGGGCAGCCGATACAATGTCCGAATTCCATCGGAGTATCGCGAGCTCTATTGCCGCCGCTGTTCGGCGTTCTGGGCTGAGGGCCGGACCGTTCGCACGAGGCTGCGGGCATCGCGCCGCGTGCGCACCTGCCTCCGCTGCCAAGCGATCCGCCGCTCGCCATCAGGTCCCGCGCACGCTCCCCGTCCCGGCCCGGATTCGTCCCTTCCCTCGAGTCGCCAGGCCGCCCAGGAGGTCATGGCAGCGGAACCGAGCGAGACCGGCGAGGAGGACGGGGATCTCGACTTCTCAGACGAGGAGTAATCGCATAAGGGGGGCCCATCTGCCTTCGGCGGTTGCCGGGGTGGCCGAGCGGCCAAAGGCGGCAGACTCAAGATCTGCTCTCGCAGGAGTTCCCAGGTTCGAATCCTGGCCCCGGCATTGGACCTTCCGCCGAACGCAACGATCCTGGTTCCTGCCCGCGGCCGAGTCTGGGGCCGTTCGTGTCGGACGACGACGTAGCCCGGACTCTTCTCGAACGCCAGGATCCCCCGCTCGATTGATGAGTTTGCGTTGGTGGCATTGAGAGGAAGGCCGGTGATGCCCTCTCGATCCCCCACCTCATCGCGACGATGCCTACGGCGGCCTGGCGGCGATCCAGATCCGCGCGCCGCGGCCGGCCTCTCGCTCCGGGTGGTTTGAGGTGCAGCCTCTCATGGTTGGAGCCCCGGTCAGTGCTGCCTTGGCTCTCGCCGCGATCGGCGTTCTCTCCACGAGGAGCAGGCGAAGACCCCCCGAGCGACCTCGCGCGAGGAGCCCTTCGGCACCTTCTGGAAGGAGGCGGGAGGTTCCGGCGATCAACGTCGGAACCGCGTCCGACGCAGCCTCCCGGCCGACCGAGGAGTACGTCAGGTAGGGGTTCATCCCGAGCGGGTTCGATCGATGCGGAGATCCGAACTCATCCGGGCCCTTCAGCGGGTCCCGGACTTTCCCCACCCCGACCCGGCCCTCGAGCAAGTCTTGACCCCCTCCGAGGCGGCTGCCGAGATGTTGCTCGAGGCCCACCGACGAGGGGACCTCGAGAACCGCGCGGTGACCGACCTCGGATCGGGGACGGGCCGTCTCAGTGTGGGGGCCGCCCTCCTCGGGGGACGACCCGTCCGGGGGATCGAGATCTCCCCGGAAGCCGTGGCGCTCGCGCGCCGATGCGCGCAGGAACTCGGCTGCACCGTGGAATTCACGGTCGGGGAGCTCCCCGGCGGCGAGAAAGCTCTCGGAACCATCGTGATGAATCCCCCGTTCGGCGCCCAGAAGCGCGGCGCGGATCGCCCGTTCTGGGAGGCTGCCTTTTCGGTGTCCGGCCGCGCGGTCTACGCGTTCGCCCTTGCCGAGTCGCGAACCTTTATAGAGCGCGAGGTGGTCGAGCGCGGCGCGCGCATCGAAGCGATCCGGCCGGTTCCCTGGGAGCTCCCACGAACCTTCGCCCACCATCGGCGGAGGTCCGTAAGCCTCGAGGTCGATCTCTGGGTCCTCCGCACCGCGCCGCACGAACCATGAGCGAGGGGAAGGGTGGAGCGCTCGTGCTCCCAGGCGAACTCATCGGGACGGCCGAGGAGTTCGTGCCGGGGCGGGGCACCTACGAGGACAGCGGCCGCATCTTTGCTGCGCTCCTCGGCCACACCCACGTCGATCCGCAGGACCGAGCGATCCGCGTGGAGGCGTTGCACGCGATTCCGCATCTGGCGGAGAAGGACATCATCTACGCACGCGTCGACGAGATCAAGAGCGCGATGGCGGTCGTGACGGTGCTCGGTGCCGCGACCACGGGCCGAGGGATGCCCGGGGCCCCCGAAGGGACGATCCACATCTCCAAGGCGAAGGACGGGTACACCGAGAGCCTGCAGGACGAATTCGCCTCGGGGGATCTCGTCCTCGCGCAGGTCCTCCAGAGCCATCCTTCGGTGAAGCTTACCACGGTTCCTCCGCATCTCGGCGTCGTTGCCGCGCGCTGCCAGGCGTGCCACGCCCAACTCGAGATGGGCGCGAACGACCTCCAGTGCCCCCGGTGCGGCCGTCACGAGCGCCGCAAGGTGGCCGAGGGGTACGGCCGGGTGTTCGCCCCCGCATCCACCGGGCCCCCCGATGGAGCCTGACGGCACTGAGGCCGAGCTCGCCCGGCTCGTCCGCGCCCACGAGCGCTGGCGTGCGAGGGGGGTGTTCAACCTCCTCCCGAGCGAGAACGCGCTCTCCCCCACCGCGCGAGCCTACCTCGATAGCGACCTCGCGGGACGCTACACGCTCCCGATCGAGACCAAGATCGGCACCGAGATCGCGGACAACAGCTACGGGGGCACCCGATACACGGACGCGATCGAGAAGCTCGGGAACGAGGCCGCGGCACGCCTCTTCCACGGACGGTTCGCAACGACGCGGCCGCTCTCCGGGCACCTCGCGGCCATGTCGGCGCTCGTACCGCTGCTTCCCCGCGGCTCCCGCATCCTCGCCATCGCTCCCGACCAGGGCGGCTACGACGGGTACGCTCCGGGATTCCTCCCGGCGCTCTTCGGGTGGGACGTCCGACCGTTACCGGCCGGTGGACCAGGATTCACGGTGGACGCCGAAGCCGCCGAGGCCGAGATCCGACGCGAGAAACCGAACGCGGTCGTGCTCGGCCAGAGCCTCTTCCTGTTCCCCTACCCACTCCACGCGATCGCGGAGGCGGCCCACGCCGTCGACGCTCTCGTGTTCTACGATGCCTCGCACGTCCTCGGCCTCGTCGCGGGCGGCGCCTTCCAGGACCCGCTGCGGGACGGCGCCGATGTCCTCTACGGGAGCACGCACAAGTCGTTCCCGGGCCCCCAAGGGGGCCTCCTCGTCACCGACCGCGAGGACCTCTTCCGGCAGATCGATCCCGCTCTCGTCTGGCGCGTCTTCGACAACGCTCACTGGAATCGGATCGCAGCGCTCTCCCAGACGCTCCTCGAGCTCGAGCGCTTCGGGGCGGAGTACGCCCGACTCGTCGTCGAGAACGCTCAGGCGCTGGGACGCGCGCTCGAGGGAGAAGGTCTTCCGATCGAATGCTCCGCGCAAGGCTACACAGCCTCGCACCAGCTCTTCCTCGACCGCGCCGCGATCGAGCGGCGCCTCAACGTCGGGGTTCCCACCCTCGGCCGACGTTGGGAGCGCTCGCGGCTCATCACGGACCTCATCGGCCGCTTGGGGACCGCCGAGGTGACCCGTCTCGGGCTCGTCCCGTCGGACATGCCGAGGCTCGCGAATCTCCTCGTACGCGCCGGGCCCAGGAAGGAGCGGATCGGCTCCGAGGTCCTCGCCTGGCGGCGCGAGTTCCGGGGCCTGCGCTTCGTCTAGCGAGGTGGCCCGCCCTACGCCCTCGACGGGAGGGCGAGCTGGGTCGAATTCCTACAGGTCGCCGTGCGCCTTCTTCGCGTGGTCGGCGAGCTCGGCCGCCGAACCGAACTGCTGGTGACAGGTCGGACACTCGTTCATCATCGTCTTGTCCTTCGGCGGGGTCGCTCCGGGGCTTCCCGACCAAGGCTGCGGGGACCCAGCGGGTCCCTTGCCCGCCCACATCATCCGTCCCATGAGGAGCGCGACCGCGAGCCCGATGACGAGGCCGACGACCAGGAGGAGCGTCCCCGTGGCCGCCTGACCGAGCCCGTGGATCAGCGACTGATTCTGGTACGAGGTCGAGTTGACGTAGACCGTGGAACCGACCGCGATCACGTTCAGGACGAAGCCCGTGCCCGTCGCGCCGTACGGTCCACTGAGGTTCACGGTCGCCGTGTAACGGCCCGGCTGGGTCGGGTGCCAAGCGGTCGCGGCATACCCGGTGTGCGGGCCCTTGCCCGCGGCCGCGACGCCCGAGGTGAAGACGAGCGTACCCCCGGGGTTGTAGATGTTGACCGTCGCGCCCGTCACGAAGTCGCCGGAGTAGTTCACCACGACCGTGACGTTCCCCGTCGGGATGCCGACCGTGGGGTCGGGCGAGATGAGCCCGGCTCCGGGATGGGTCGTCTGGACGTAGACGTTCTGGGTCGCTCCCGCTCCGTTGCTCACGCCGGCGGAAGTGATGTGGACGAACACCCCGATCGAGAACTCGGTGTCGAAGGGCAGCGTCCGATACGCAGAGTGCTGGCTCGAGAGGTTCGAGTCGTAGAGCGTGACCGAGTAGCCGGTCTGCCCCGTAACGATCATGCCCGAGAGCGAGAGGTTCAACACGTTGCACGGGGGCGCGGCGCAGGCGGAACTGCCGAGGTCACGGACGAGGACCCACATCGTGGTCGTCGAAGTGCTGATGGTCGCACTCGTGGTGATCGTCCAGGAGAGCGTCAGCGGCGTCATCATGTAGAGCCCGAAGGTGTTCGTGAAGCCGATCGCCACCGTCGGCGAGAGGCCGAAGCTGACGGTCGCGTTGTTCCCTGCAGCGTCCTTCACCAGGATCGAGTGCGCCGCCTGGGCACCGGCGGGGATCGTGATCGAGCAGGAGAACGATCCGACATTCGTCGAGTTGACCGTGCAGAGGGTGGTCGGGACGGGCGACCATGTCGGGGTGATCGAAGAGAGGCCGTCGAAGCCCCACCCGCTCAGGGTGGCCGTCGAACCGGAGAACCCGCTCGTCGGGGAGAGCGAGGCGCTCGCGTTGACGAAGAAGGTGGTCGTCGCGCTCCCTCCGTACGCGTCGGTCGCGGTGAGCGCGTGCGAGCCGTGGACGGCCGCGGGGATCGTGACGGGGCAGGAGAAGTTCCCCGAGGCGTCAATGGCGACGGAGCATAGGACGATTCCGGTCGGACCCATCGAGAGGGTCACGTAGTGGTCGAGGGCTGGAGTGCTCGAGGTCCAATTGGTTCCCGTCGCGGTGTCGGTGCTCCCGACCGCGCCGGAGGGGCTCGCGAGCGCGACGGACGGCGGGACGATCGTGAAGACGGGGCTGTTCGCGGCCGCATGCGTTCCGTCCGTGGCGGCGAGCGTGTTCGGACCGAGGCTCGCGCCGGGAGGCACGGAGAAGGCGCAGGCGCCCCCGGCGCCGTGGGCCCCCGTCGCTACCGCCGTGCAGAGCGAAGTTGCGGGGCTCGTCCAGGTCACGTGGAGCGTGGCGAGGCTCGCGCCGAACCCGTAGCCCCACGCGCTCACCGCGGAGCCGACGTGCCCCGAGCTCGGGGTGAGATACAACGCGGAGGTGACGGTGAAGGCCGCCGTCGCGTAGGCGCCGATCCCATCGTCCGCGGTCACCGGATTGCTTCCGGCGGGAGCCGAGGGAACGTTGAAGGTGCATCCGCTGCCGATGGCGCCGCCGGCGGTCACCGCGCACGTGGCAAGCCACATGGGGTAGGTCGGGAAGAGCGTCGCGTTCCAGAAGATTCCGATGCCGGTTCCGGCCGTGTACCCGGCTCCGGTCGCGGTGACCGAATGGCCGACCCACGTGGATGCTGTGGAAAGGGTCAGGGTTGTTCCCGAAGAGGCGCCGCCGTTGTAGTGGTAAGTGCCCGCCGTCGCGACATTGCAGCCGGCGTTCGGCACCGGGCCCCAGAGGTCGCAGCCGTTCGGCGGTGTGGCTGCAGCACGCAGGTGCGCATTCGGTCCGGCGAGGTTCGCTCCATGGCTTGTCGATGGTCCCGCGGACGCATGCGGGGCGAACCCGGCCATCCCGGCAGGGAATCCCCAAAGCACGAGCACGACCAAGATCACCGTCGCGGCTCCGATCGACAACGTTCGCATACCAGAGCGTCGCATGCCCCGCCATAGCGGGTCCGGGTCTTAAAACTCGCTCCACCGAACTCGAGAAAGTAGCCGACGATGCTACAGCGGGAGGGGTCCTGTCGCGAGCCCGAGCGACGAGCCAACCCGAGAGGGACGCGACGAACCTCTACTCTTCGATCCCGTGCACGATCCGGCGGTGCTGCTGGAGGCCGATCCCCGTCTCGAAGCGTTCGTGGCAGATGCTGCACTCGGTCGATGCGACATCGCCGCTCTTTCCGGAGCCCGCGTCCCACGCCTTCGTCGGCGCGCCGGCCGCTTCCTTGGCAGGGCGGAGGACGGGCGCGACCCAGAGCCCGAGCAGGAGGCCGATGATCCCCGCAGCGAGAGCGAGGGCCGTGGAGAGCGCGGCCGGGTCGACGTTGAAGAGCGGCGGATACCCGTTGGAGTGCGTGATCTGCGTCGGCGGCTGGGTATTGATGACCTGGATCTTTTCGCCCGAGGTATACGTGTACGGGGCATACGGCGCCCCGAGGACGATCGAGATCCAGAACGGTCCGGTGCTCACTGCGGTCCACGTCGCACTTCCCGTTCTCGCCTGGCTCCCGAGAGCGGGGATGAAGGCGAGCTGCGTGTACACGAGCTCGTTCGTCCCGTCCGAGAAGTTCTGGAACACCTCGAGCGTGGCGTTGGTGATGTAGCCGCCCTGGTAGGTGTACGCGATCGTCACGTTCCCTAACGGTACGGCAGCCGACGCGGTGGGGCCGGTGATCTGCCCCTGTAACGGATCGAAGACGAAGTACGTGGTGATCGACTGACGCGCGGAGCCGGAGTGGTTCGCATTGAACCAGACGATGACGTTGTACTGACCCGCCGGCAGGGCGCCGTGGTCGCCCGAGTAGAAGCCCTCGCTGTTGAGGAGCGTCGCGTTGATCGACTGGTTGAAGTTCGTCTGGTGCGGGTGCACCTTGATGGAGTAGTTGACCACCTCGCAGGCGCCGGTGATCCCGCAGCCGCTCGAGACGTAGGAGATCTCGAGGGAGGAGTTGAACGTCACGTTCGAGATCTCGCCCGCGGGGATGTTCACGGCCCACGAGAGGTTGTACGGCAGCGGCGTGTAGAGCTGCGACGAGGCGAGGTTCTCGTTCACGATCGAGCCCACGATGAACCGGTGGGTGAAGCTGAACTCCTGACCGAGGCTCGTGGTGACGTAGACCGTCAGCTCGTGGATGCCGGGCGTGTAGTTCCCCGAGAGGTTCGTGTACTGAGCCCAGAACTGGACCTGGGGCGGAGATTCCGGCGTGAAGTTCCCGGCGTAGTTCCCGTCAACGTACGCGGTGACACCGGTCACGTGCTCGAGGCCGCTCGACCACTGGCTCGGGTTCCCGTTGTACCCGTTCGGGAAGAAGTAGTAGGTCGCGACAGGGTCCGAGGTCGGGAGCGAGATGTTCAGGAGGAAGGAGATGTTCGTCCCCGTCCCGAAGAAGTCGCGCCGCACGTGCTGCGGGGTCATCGTCGTGACGTTGAGCGGGTTCGGCAGGATCCACAGCGGGGTCGCGGTGTAGTTCCGGTAGTAGGAGTTGTTGAACTGGCAGGTGATGAGCGGCGCCGGGTTCGAGATGTTGTTCGGGGAGCACTTCTCGTTGTACTGGAAGGTCTGGTTGCTCGTCCCGGGGATGCTGACGGCGACCGCCCCGATCCCGAAGGGTGACGGAACGATGTACCCGAAGAAGTTCCGATCGCTCATGTTGTCCGGGATCTTGATCGCGACGTTCCCGTTCGAGTCGGTGTAGCCCGAAGTCCCCGAGCTGTTGGCGATCCCCGCCACGCCGGCCGAGGGTTGGTAGCGTGTGAACCGGTACTCGCGCCCGACGTCGTAGCTTCCCAGCCAGACCTGGCGTCCCGAGACCGACGCGCCCGTGTAGTTGTTGACGTGCAGGTGAAGGACCTGACCCTGCCAGCCGTAGAGGTCGGTGTAGAGGCCCGTCTGGTTGGTGAAGTTCGGGATGTAGCTGTCGAGGCTCGCGTTGGTGAACGCCTTCCGCTCGAGCCAGAGCTGGATGTCCTCGGCGTTGAACGCGGCGTACTTTCCGTTGTCATAGCCGAGGGGTCGGATGTTCTCGGGAGGTCGCACCGTGTAGACGGTTCCGCCGGACTCGGGCCCGTACGTCGCGTTGACGAAGTACGGGCAGGTCCGGGACATCGTCCATGTCTCGACGAGGGCGTACCCCGTGAGGTTCGTGAACGTCTGTGAGATGATGTTCGTGGGCATTGAAACACTCTGACCGCCAGTGGCGGCGTGGGATTCGGCGATCGAGCCGACCCAGGCAAGACAGGAGATCTGGGGGATCTGCGCCGTCACGATGGCGTTGTAGATGCCCTTTCCGGCCGCGTTGGTGACGTGGACCGCGAAGATGTTCTGGTAGAGGTAGGAGAACCCGCTCGGAGACAATGCGGCGCATCCTAGGCCGCCTCCGCCGACATTCGGCTGGTAACTCCCGAGCGGCTCGTCGAGGTTCGCGGTCGCGCATCCTCCTACGATCGAGCCCGAGCCAGGGTTCACGACCGTGACGGTGAGCGGGCCGGGAAGAATCTGCGGTCCGATCCAGTCGTAGCTGAAGCCGACCTTGGCATTTCCCGTGGTCGCCAGTGAGAAGGCGACGAGCCCGGGGGAGTGGCTCGGGGCGAACGGAGCGATGCCGGTGTTTAGAGTGAACCTAAGGCCGGATGCCGGGG
>JAKIWU010000035.1 GCA_022749905.1 Thermoplasmata archaeon | reverse complement strand
GGCGACCGCCGGCGGTCGCCCGGTCGATGAGCCGCTCCCGCTCGATCACGCCGAGGGTCGCGAGCGCGCTCGCGACCGAGACGAGGTTGCCGCCGAACGTCGAGGAGTGGGCGCCGGAATAGGTGTAGTCGAGCTCCTTGCGGAAGACGATCGCGCCGATCGGCATCCCGCCGCCGAGCGCTTTCGCCGTGGCGACGATGTCCGGGATGATCCCGTGGTGCTCCACGGCGAACCATTTCCCGGTCCGTCCGATCCCGGCCTGGACCTCGTCGTCGATGAACAAGATCCCATGCTCGTCGAGGATCGTCTTGATCGCTTGGTGCCACCCCTTCGGGGGTACGACGTATCCTCCCTCGCCCATCACAGGCTCCGCGATGAACGCGGCCACGTCCTCCGGCGGGATCGAGGTCTCGAAGTAGAGCTCCTTCAGGATCTTCGCGCAGTAGAGATCGCAGCTCGGGTACTCGAGCTGGTAGGGGCAGCGGTAGCAGTACGGTCCCGGAATGTGGTGCCCCCCGCCGGCGAACGCGTCGAAACGCCGGCGATGCTTCGCGTTCGAGGCGGTGAGGGAGAGCGCGCCCATCGTGCGTCCGTGAAAGGCGCCGAGGAGCCCGACGACGATCGGTCGCTGCCGGTTCCAGCGGGCCATCTTGAGCGCGGCCTCCACGCTCTCCGTGCCGCTGTTGACGAGGAAGACCTTCTTCTCGTGCGACCCCGGAGTGATCTGGGTAAGCTTCTCCGCGAGTCGGACCTGGTTCTCGTAATAGTAGTCGGCGCCGGCGAAGTGCATCAGCTTCGACGCCTGGTCCTGTACGGCGCGGACCACGTCGGGGTGGCAATGGCCGACGTTGAGGACGCCGACCCCGGCCGTGAAGTCGAGGATCCGGTTCCCGTCCACATCGGTGATCCAAACGCCCTCGGCCTTCGCGGCCGTCACGGGCGCGATCTTCGTGCCGGTCATCATGACGCGCGTGTCCGCGGCGACGATCGCGGCGCCCTTCGGTCCCGGGATCGGCGTCCGGAGCTCGACGCCGTGGGAGGTCGGCGGCAGGACCTTCGGGAGAGGCTGGGACGATCGCTGCTTCGCGCGTGCCTCGCTCATCGGCTTCCGGAGCCTCGCAAGGCAGCCATGCGGATTAACCTTGATGGCGCGCCGGCGACGAAACCGAGCTCAGGCGAAGTCGGGCGTCGTCGCTCGCACGGCGAGGTAGGATCGCAGATCCTCCGGGAAGCTCCGTCGCGTGAGGCAGATCCGAACGCCGCCCGGGACGCCGAAGTAGGATCCCGGGCACACGAGAACCCCGTGGCGCAGCAGCGTTCGGGCGAACTTGTCCCCGTCGGCACCGTTGGTTCCCTCGTCGAACCAGACCGGGGCGGAGAGCGGTGTCACCCCATCGATCGACGTGCGGAGCGCCCGCTCGTTCCTCCGGAAGATCCCCCGAGCCTCCGCCAGGATCTCGGATCGATGTTCGAGGATGGCGAGTGCGCCGGAAACCGACGCGGGAGGGAGCTGATCGAGCACGAGCCCGTGAAAGCGTCCGAACCCCTCCGAGGCTCCGGCGGGGGGGATGACGAACCCGACCCGCAGGTCGGAGGCCCCGTAGATCTTCGTAAGACTCCCGACGAGCCACGCACGAGGGATCCCGGCCGTCGTGAGCGGTGGCGCGTCGGTGAACTCCCGAAAGGTCTGGTCGACGATGAGAGAGCGGCCGGAGCGTGCAGCGTTCCGCAACCACGGCACCGGTACGCTCGTGCCGAGGGGGTTCCTCGGAGAGGAAAGCGCCACGGCATCGGCCGAGGAGAGTCTCGGAGTCCGACGGAAGCCGACCTCGGTCGCGGTATCCGGGATGGGGGGATACTCCGGCACGGGCGCGTAGATCCTCGGGGTCCGTCCGTGCACCCTTCGAAGGTGCTGGGCGAGGAAGGTCAGGGCGAGGGCGTTCCCCTCCGTGGCGCCGTGCGTGAGAAAGATCCGGGACGCTGGCACCCGATACACGCGACCGAGCATCGAGCGGAGTTCCGGTGCGTCCGGCGCCGGCGCGCGCGCGAGAACCCGGGCGACCGACCGAAGGGACCCTTCGAACCCGCTCAGCGCGAGATTGTGGGGTGCTCCCGCGTGACTGAGGACCCAATCGGCAAGGGGGAAGGACACGGGGAGAGTACGGAGCGGACGTTGAAAGCGTGTTGTAGGGCAACGCACCCGGGACGACGGGGTCTGTCCCGTCCCAGCGTCCGCCACTCCCGTTGCGGCGGGATCGGCCGCTTCGCTGTTCCGCGAGGTTCGCGAGCGATGCCGGTCGAAGCGAAGCTAGTTGAACCGAGACCATGGGTTGGCTCGCGCGGGAGGGGGCCGGAGGGCGTGACGCAACCCGCGAGGATCCTTCGGAATTCGGCGCTCTGGTTCAGCGAGGGTCGGGCTCGGAAGGACGAGGCCCGCCGGGAGCGACATTGCGTCGAGTGCGGAACCGGCCTCCCCTCCCGCCGAACGCCGTACTGCGGTCGCCGTTGCCAGTGGCGCTTCCAGGGCCACTATTTTTGGGACGCCGCGCGGACCTACGTGATCCACCGCGATCGGTTCACCTGCCAGGTCTGTCGGGTTCGCCAGAGGGTCCGGAACCTCGAGGTCGATCACATCCTGGAGATCGCACGCGGAGGGCCCGCCCTGAGGTACGAGAACCTGCAGACCCTTTGCCGGACCTGTCACCGCGCGAAGACGATCCAGTTCCTGCGCGAGCGGCCTACCCCTCGGCGTCAGGCGCTGTCGGTGTCGCCCCAACTCGAGGCCGGGCTAGCCCCCGAGTGGTTCCCGGCGTGATGGTCCCTCTCCGGGCTTCCTCTTGAGGGATTCGGCGCGGCCGGCTCGCCGGGGAATCTCCGACCCCGAACCCGCCCTTATGTAGGCTTCCCCCTCTCGCGTGAAATCCATGCCTGCCGATGCCCTCGTGCCACGATTCCGGCTTCTCGCCTTTGTGCTGCTCGTCGCGGTGCTCCTTGCGATCCCGCCCTTGGCTGGGCTCCCGGTCCGAGGGCTCGCGAACGCGGCTGCCCCGCGAGGACCGGCCCACGCGAGCTTGTCCCTCCCGAACGTCGGATCGGCCACCTCCTCTACGATTTCCCCTCCGCAATCGACCTTGCCCTCCTCCATCCAAGCCCCGCTGAGCCGAGCAACGGGAACCTCCATGTTCAAGCCCATCGGGGGAGCCGCTGCGCCCCCTTCGCACTCCGCCACGCCGGCCCCTCCAGCGGCGGCGAAGACGGTCCCCTACGAGTGGAGCTCGGCGTTCGTCGGGTACAGCCCGACCGATCCGGCGTCGCTCCTGTTCGGAGAGGGCACGGGGGTCGCCAGCGACAATGCGCGGGACGAAACCGTTTGGTTCGGCGGCCTCGCGACCGGCGGGCTCAGCAATGTGACGTTCGAATACTGGTGGTACTTCAATCGTACGAACATCTTCAACTCGAGCGAGGTCGTCAACTACACGAGTTCCCCGACCTCGCCGAGCGCACGAACCAACCTTTCGTTCGCGACCTACCAGGCCGGCGGCGTCGCCCTCCTGTTCGGCGGCCTGACGAACCTGAGGACGCAGGCGACCGCGAACGACACGTGGCTGTTCAACTTCACGCGGGACCGCTGGACGAACGTCACGGTCCCGGGCGGTCCGCCGCCACGTGAGGAGGCCGCCTTCGCGGTCGATCAGAAGGACGGGATTGCGCTCCTGTTCGGCGGGATCGCCCCGAGCTTCACCTCGCACGGCTCGAATGGCTCGGTGATCTGGCGCGACACCTGGGAGTTCAGCTTCGCGACGAACCGCTGGACCGAACTCTTCCCCGTCGTCGTGCCCTCGGGACGGTTCGGGGCTTCGATGGTCTGGGACGCGGGGAACGACCAATTCCTGCTCGTCGGCGGATGCGCCTTCTCCTGCACGATGGACGCCTGGGCGTTCAAGCCGGGCGCGACGAACTGGACGCCGATCGCCGAAACGGGCCAGATCCCTCCCCCGCGCGCGGGAGCCTCGTTCGCCTGGGACCCAGGGTCCGGGAATGCGGTCCTCTACGGCGGGATGTCGTTTGACGCGAGCGGGAACATCGTCGTGTACGGCGACAGCTACCGGTTCCTTCCGAGCGGGGCGTGGAGCTCCATCACGCCGTCCGCCCCCGGGCCTGCGCCGCTGTACAAACCACCCCCACTCTTCGACGCTGCGACAACGTGGACGAACTTCAACGATTGTAACGTGATGTGGGTCGTGGGGGGCAATCCATCGCTAACGGGAATCCCCCAGCTCGTCTACGTGATCCAACCAACGAACGACACGCCATTCTTTCAGTGCTGGTGGTGGTGGCAGGAACCAGCCCCTCCACCGCAGCCGCCGCCCCCGTGCTCGCACATCTCTGAACTCGTCGTCAGCGTGGAGAGCTCGGCGGATCGCTCCCCGATCTCGGGCGCGATCGTCTCCATCCGAGGACAGTGCCTCCCGTCCATTGGGTGGACGGGCCCCGACGGCGCCGTCCAGTTCACGATCCCGACCCCGGACAATCTCAGCCTGAACGTCTCGGCGAACAACTTCCACGGGAACCTGACGTGGTACAACTACACGTACACGAACACGAGTTCCAACACGTCCGGGACCCTGGTCCGCTACCTCCTCGTCTTTCTCGTCCCGTTCCCACGCGTCAACGTCCAGGTGCTCGGGGACAACGGGGGGATCTTCCTCACCCCGGTGCCGTATGCGGCGGTCGCCTTGTACAATTCGAGCGTCATCGCCGTGACGGACCTGCACGGCTGGGGCAACAGCTCCGCCGTGTCGGCGTTCAACCGCACGGCTCCCGTCTCGGCGTCGGCGGACAACTACTCGTCGAACTGGAAGACGATCAAGATCCCCTACACGGGCGTCGTGAACACGACGATCATCATCCTGAAGGCGGGAACGCTCACCGTCAAGGTCCTCGACCTCAGGACCGGCAAGCCGATCGTCCGTGCGTTCGGGACCGTGACGCGTCTCGATCCGGGATTGCCTGCCCCGTTCCGGTTCAGCACGGATTCCGACGGTCTCTTCTCGCGGCAGGTCCCGCTCGGGAACTATAGCGCGAGCGCGGGTGCCTTCGGCTACCTCCCGAACGCGAGCGGCGGCCGCGCGTACATTCCGTGGGTCCACAACGCAACGATCACGATCCACCTCCTCCTCGACTACGGGACGAACGCCTCGGTTCGCCTCGTCGACGCTCGGACCGGGAGCCCGATCAGTCCGGGGCTCGTGACCTATGGCGAGGCGCGACCGGTGCCAACGAACGGGCGCGGGTGGGGGAACGGCACCAACCTCGGTCCCCCGGGGCCCGCGAAGATCATCGGTTCCGCCGACGGCTACGCGCCGAACTCGACCCTCGTGGTGTTCGGATTCGACACCACGCTCGCCCCGATCACGCTCCGCCTTACCCCGCTCTGTCCGGGCGCGGCCTGTCCGCCCATCACCGGGTACGGAGGGAACGGAATTTCCCCCCTCCTCCCCGCCGGAGGAGCCGCCCTCGTGATCCTGCTCCTCGCGCCGGCGATCCTCGTCGTTGCCGGTGCGTTCTACGCCTTCGGGAACGCGGCGCGGCGCTCGCAACAGACGGCCGCCTTCCGGTCGGGAATCCTCGGGCGGGCCGACCAGGGCGAGCGCGCAGAGTTCTCTCCAACGGAAGCTTAAATGACGGTCGAAGATGGGCATCGGCCCCTCGGCAGGGCGTGGGCCGTGCCGGCGGGAGCGTAGGCGAGCGCGCAATGACTCCCTGGTGGAAGAAGCCGGACACCGTGGAACCCGAGATCGTCGAGCAGGTCGAGCCCGTCGAGATCCCGGTGATCACCGAGGTCAAGCGCCAGCTCGCCCAATCGGATTTTCGGTCCGCGATCCTGCACGCCTACCCGGTCGTGGCGAACGACCTCTCCCGCGCGTTCGCGATCCCGTTCCCCCACGGCACGACGCACGAGGAGTTCCTTCGCGCGAGCCGAACGAAGAAGACGGGCCATCTTCCCGAGTTCCTGCAACGCCTGTACCGCCTCTACGCGCCGATCCGGTACGGGCCGCCGGGGGCGCCGGAATCGCCCGCGAGCCTCACGGAACTTCTGAAGAGCATCTACGCGCAGCCGCCGATGTGGCGCCTTCACCTTGCGCCGAGGGAGGCCCCGCCGGCCGAGGAACCCCCAACGCTCGAGGTCGGTCCGCCCGCACCGCCCGGAGATCCCCCTTGACCGATTGGATCTCGATCTTCCTCGGCGACCCGACGCTCGGCCTCCCCGTCTCGCTCCTTGCCGGTACGATCGTCGCCTGGATCGCCTGGAACGTCTCGGACCGGCCGATGTCGGTCGTCCGATCCACGCCTCATCCGATCCCGGACCGCGATCCGGTCTCGCGCACCTACCACGCCTTCGAGAGCGGCGAGTTTTCCGATGTCCTCGTTCGGGGGAACCGGCGACTCGACAGGCTCGCCCTCGCTCGGTATCATCGCTCCGCGGCGAGGCTTCCCAGGACCCCGTGGGGCCGGCGCCGGATCGCGCCCTCCGATCCTGAGGGGGTCCGGAACCTCCGGCGTTTGCGCGACCGGGCCGAGCATCTCCTGACGATCACCTCCCGTCGCGAGGGGGGGATCTGGGTCCGTCTCGAGTTCTGGCGATCCCGGGCGGAACTTCGCCGGCGTTTCCTCAAGAGGCTCACCCCCGTTCTCGAAGAGATCGACACCGTCTCGACGCCCTTGGGGGGGGCCGCGTGACGCCTCCGAGCCCCCCGGCGGACCGAAGCGCCGGCGCGTCCAGTGGCGTTGCCGCGCCCTCTTCCCCCCAGGACCTCGGAGGAGCTCTCCCGAGCCCGGGAGGGAACGGCGGCCTTTCGCCCCCAGCTGCCTTGCGGGCCCTTCAGGCCTCGATCGCGAAGACCGTCATCGGCTACGAGGAGATCGTCCGCCTCCTCGCGATCGCGCTCGTCTCCGAGGGGCACGTCCTCCTCGAGGGGGTGCCGGGGATCGCGAAGACGTTCCTCGTCCGGCGCTTCGCCGAGAGCCTGAAGCTCTCGTTCAAGCGGATCCAGTTCACGCCCGACATGCTTCCCTCGGACATCGTCGGCGCGATCGTGCTCAACACCACGACGGGGAGCTTCGAGTACCGTCCGGGCCCGATCTTCGCGAACGTCATCCTCGCCGACGAGGTGAATCGGGCGCCCCCGAAGGTCCAGTCCGCGCTCCTCGAGGCGATGCAGGAACGCCAGGTGACCGTCGATGGCGTGCCCCACCCCGTGCCGAGCCCGTTCATCGTCATCGCCACCCAGAACCCGATCGAGCAGGAGGGAACCTACCCGCTCCCCGAGGCGGAGCTCGACCGGCTCCTGTTCCGGATCCTGATCGGCTACCCCAAGGAGGCCGACGAGCTCAAGGTGGTCTCCCAGCACTCGAAGGCCCCGGCGAGCCGCCAACCGCCGCCGACCCTCGACGCGGCCGATCTCGTATCGTACCGCGATGCGGCCTTCGGGATCCACCTCGCCGAGGACGTCCTCCACTACATCGTCGAGATCATCCGGGGGACCCGGACCGATCGTCAGATCCTCATCGGCGCCTCCCCGAGGGCGGGCGTCCAGTTCGCGCGCGCCGCGAAGGCCGAGGCGCTCTTCGGCGGACGTTCCTACGTGACCCCCGACGACGTGAAGTCCGTGGCGTTCTGGGTCCTGAACCACCGGATCGCACTCCAGCCCGAGCTCGTCGCGCAGGCGTACTCGGAAGGCGCCGGCGGCCTCGAGCCGATCCTCCGGAAGGTGCTCGCGGAGAACCTCGCCGAGCGGACCGTCCCCCGATGAGCGCGCGCGAAGGGGGGAGGACCGAGGGGCTCGGCCGGTCCCGCCTTCCGTGATCACGCGCCGCGGCTGGGAAGCGCTCCTCGCGGCCCTCGTCGCGCTCCTGCTGACGTTCTACATCCTCCAGTACCTGCTCGTCCTCGTCGCCCTTCTCGCCTTCACGTTCCTCGCGTCGGAGATCCTCCTCTTCCACATCGACACGGTCCGCCTCAACGCCGACTCCTTCGTCGCTCGGCGCGCGCGCTCCCTCGGGCGATACGCCGTCGGGACCGCTGGGGTGAGCACGATCGAACTCACCTACCAGGGGCGCGCCGGCATCGTCGCGGACGCCTACGATGTCCTCCCCGATGGCGTGGCGATCGCAGGGAGAGAGCCGCGCACCTCGGGCTGGTGGACCCCCGGCAGCACCCGCTCGCTGCGCGCGCGCTTCTCCGCACGCATCCGCGGGAGCTACCTCCTCGGACCCACGGTCGTCGTGGTCCGCAGCCGCCTCGGACTGTCCGAACGCCGGATCACGATCCCCACGGAGACCCCCGTTCAGGTCGTTCCGGAGAACCCGATGCGCAAGCCGGGCCAGCTGCGCCGCAGAATCTTCACCCGCGTGCAGGGCCGCATGCAGCTCAGGGTCCGCGGCTACGGTTCGGAGTTCCGCTCGCTGCGACCCTACCAGTATCCCGACGAGATCCGGCACGTCGCCTGGCGCCGCTCGACGCCGAAGCAGCTCGTCGTCCGGGATTTTGAGCAGGAGAGCCGGCAGGACATCGTGCTCGTCCTCGACGTGAGTCCCGCCATGCTCGCGGGCCAAGTGGGCGAGAACGCCCTCGACCGCTCGACCGAAGCCGCGACGCTCGTGGCGGGGTTCGCCCAGAGGAGCGGCGAGGACCGTCTCGGACTCGTGACCTATGCGGGAGGCGTCCACCAGTTCCTGCGTCCCTCGAGAGGGGCACCCCACTTCCGAAGGATCTTCGAGAACGTCGCGCTCTTGCAGCCCCTCCCGGGACCCTTCGACCTCCCGAAGGCGCTGGACGCCGTCGCCGAACGACTCCACCAAGGCGCCCACGTGCTGCTCTTCTCGGCGGTCGATCGACCGATGGAGGGCCTGAGGCGGGCGCACCTACGCTTCAAGAATCGTGGGCACCACCTCTACGTGTTCCTCCCGGATCTGAGCACGTTCTACCCTCCCCCCGTCGACCCGGCGTTCGCCCACGCCCTCGCCTGGGCGAGCGAGGAGGACCGACTGAGGCTCCACCGCGTGGTCTCCGAGCTCCGGTCGGAGGCGATCCCGTCGTTCACGTTCGACCGGCGGGGCGCGGAGACGAAGGTCATCGCGGCGTACGGCCAGCTCCGTGCCTGGGGGTCGGCCGGATGAAGGGCTCCGATCTCCGGGGGTTCCTCCTCGCGCCCGTCTTCCTCTACGTCGGCGTCGTCGACCTCGCTCGGTTCGCGGGCTGGGACCTCCTCGTCGGGCTCGTGACGATCCTGGTGGCCCTCCCCCTCGCGGAGATCGTCTTCCCGGTGAAAGGGTTCACCTTCATACCGGCATGGTTGCTCGCGTTCTTCACCGGAGTCGGACTCGCGGTCACGAACGGGGCGCCCTCGGGCGGATGGGCGACCCTCGCGGCCGGCGTTCTTCTCGGCGCCCCGTTCGCGCTCCTCGCCGGGATCCTCCTCTGGCGGGAATCGAAATTCGCGACGCTGCTCGGCGTGGAGGGCGGCCTTGCGGCGCTCGTCTCGCTCCTCGCCTCGAGCGCCTTTGCCGTCGAGGCAGGCGCGGAATCCAATGCGACGGGGTGGGTGCTTGCGTTTTCCCACGTCAACTCCGAGCAGGTGGTCGATCTCTCGCGCTGGGTCCAGGGAGGACCGGGGTCGGCGGTGCCCCCGCTTGCGAGCCTATCGGATCCGGTCTTCCTCGCCTTCGTCCTTCTCGCGGGGCTCGCGATCCTCCTCGCGCTCCTCGAACGACCCCGCGCGATCGACCCCGGCCCCGACCCGTGGGATCCGCAGTTCTCCCGGAGTTCGGGCATCGCCCCCCTCCTCGTGGCCGGGTTCGCCGGACTCGCATTCGAACTCACGGCGGCCGTCGAGCCGAAGTACGCGCTCCTTGGCGCCGCGATCGGGGTCGTCGATGCCCTTGCCGCGATCGTGGCCTTTGGAGTTTTCTCGGGAAGAATACGCTCATCTCAACGGCGTTCGACTCCCGAGCGCGCCTGATCGAGTCGAGGCGTCCGACAATCGTCGGTCCGGCGTGCAGGAGTGTAACACGCCAAATTGAGCTCGACGCCCGGGGGGTTCGTTCGCTCTTCGTCCCCGAGCAGGATCGAGGAGCGGGGCTCGAGGCGGCCGTGTCCTCCACCGAGAGCGAGGTGGTCGCGTTCCTGGACGACGACGATCTGTTCATGCCCGGAAAGCTCGCGCGGATGCAGGAATTGTTTTCGGGAGACTCTCGGCTCGGTTTCTATCACCATGGGATGCGCTTCTTCGCCGGGCCCGGTCCCCCGACGGTCGGCGTTGCGCCTCCCCGTGATTTTGGTTTCGCCGTCGGCATTCGCAGGTTGGAACTCCTGCGCCGGGAGGAGAGGACGCCTTCGAAGGTCCGGCGACTGTGGTACACGGGAGCGGCCTACAACATGAGTTCGATGGTCGTGAGACGAGCTCTCCTAACCCCAGTGCTCC
>JAKIWU010000034.1 GCA_022749905.1 Thermoplasmata archaeon | reverse complement strand
CTCCTAGAGCGGTCGATCGAGGCACAACGCCGAATCCTCTCCGGGTTCAAGGGGGAGGGGAGCGTGCCCGAGGCACGATGGCAGGAAGCTCAACAGCCGCGTCACATCGCGATCTCCCTCACGGGCGAACCGACGCTCTATCCCAAGATGAATCGGTTCCTCGAGCTCTGTCACGAGAAGGGGATCACGACCTTCCTCGTGACGAACGGAACAAACCCGGATGCACTGCGGGCCATGGACCCACTGCCCACCCAACTCTACGTCTCCGTTACGGCTCCCAATCGGCACATCTTCGATCGCCTGACCATGGCGGCTGACCCACACGCATGGGATCGGCTGCTTGAGTCTCTCGCGATCGTTCACGACATGAAGACCCGACGCGTGATTCGTCACACCCTCGTCCGTGGCTGGAACCTCGGCTGGGTGGACCAGTACGCGGAACTCGACCTCCTCGCGCGCCCGACCTTCGTCGAGCCGAAGGGGTACGTCTATATGGGAAAGTCTCGGCAGCGCCTCGGTCGCTCCCACGTTCCTGAGCACGCCGAGATCGGCGGCTTCGCGCGCGACCTCGCTCACCGGACGGGACTTGAAGTCCTCGATGAATCCCCCGAATCGAAGGTATTCCTCCTCGGGCGGTCGAACGAGGAACGGGGGCTGCCCGGCCTGACCCCAGGCGGTCTCGCCTAGTCCGAGGTCCGCCGTACCGACCAGGGTGCCCGCAGCGATTAGACGAGCTTCCAGTTCAGCACTTCGACGAGGATCCCCGCGCCGAGTCCGAAGATCACAACGATGTACGGGTCGATCTTCAGGGCCCGGGTCTCTTCCATGTCGTAGTATTGGATGAGCCCCGCGGCGGAGGAGAATCCTCTCCGGCTGCTATCCGGCATCGCGGTCAGAAGCCCCCGCGGTCCTATTTAGGGATGCGGGAAGGAGAGTTCGCGGTCAGCGACGGAGGCTCATGTTGAAGATCGCGTCTTCCACGGCATCCCGGATCCCGCCGTAGAGGCCTACCCCGATCGACATGGCCGGGCCGCCGAACATGCGCTCGAAGAAGGGGCGCGGCGGCGCGACGCGAACGGTCTTCTTCATCGGCACGGCGGTGAGCTGCGAGAGGTCCTGGAGAGCGGTCTCCCGGTCCCCGAGGGCGTCGACGAGACCGAGCTGGAGCGCTCGCTTCCCGCTCCAGAACTCTCCGGTCGCGAGCACTCGGATGTCATCCACCGGCCGGTGACGCTCACGAGCGACGGTGTCGATGAAGGAGCCGTACGAATCATGCGCTACGGCGAGGAGCTTCGTGCGCTCCTCGTCCGTGAGCGGCCGGAGGCCCTGGTAGGCGTCCTTGTGACGGCCCTCGTGGAGGAGCTCGACCTCGATCCCGAGCTTTTGCAGAAGCTTCTCAACGGCGATGTGGGGGTAGACGACCCCGATGGAACCGACCTCGGAATCCGGGTACGCGTAGATCTTGCGTGCCCCAAGCGCGGCCATGTACGCTCCGGAAGCACCGATCGAACCGATGGAAGCGACAACCGGTTTCACCGCGTCAAGGCGTTTGACAGCGAGATAGAAATCCGTCGAGGGGATGTCCGACCCTCCCCCACTCGAGATGTCCAGGAGCACCCCCCGGATCCGCTTCTTCTCTCGTACCGCCTTGAGCAGTGCCAGGAACGGTTCGACAGATCGTTCCCGGATGATGCCACGGAACTGAACATGGGCGAGGAGCTCACGCATTCGGTCGACCTAGAACTAGTGGAGCATCCCGGCAGGATATAGTCTCGCGCGCCGCAAGGGGCGCGCCCAGCATGTCGTCGCCAGAACGATCGGAACCGCCCACGCGGGGGGAGGATTCGATGGAGGAAGCGGACTGGTACTCGACCGGGATCCTGTTCCCTCTCATTGTCGGGATCATGGCGTGTCTGGCCGCCGCGCTGCTGCTGATCGCTCCTACCGACGCGAACGGGGCACGGATCGCTACCCTCGACGGCGGCGTCGGCCTTCTCGCTCTCGGGGCCGTCGTGTACTTCCTCGTGGGCCTGTGGCTCATTCCTTCGACGCTCGTCAGCGGAGGCTTCATCCTTCTCGGCGCAAATGTGGTGATGGTTCACCTTCCTGCCGTTGCCGAGCCAAGCGCGCTCCTCGCGGTTGGCGCAGGCGTGGTTGGACTGCTGTTTGGACTACGGGCCCTGTGGACCACCTACGGAACCCGAGCGACTAGCTCTGCCTGATCGGCACCTTCGCTCGGGCGTCCCAGGTACCTCCCGACCGTCGGCGGCCGTCGCACACTTGAGAAGCCCTTTTCTGCGACCGCCGCCCGCCATCGAAGCCATCGAATGACCGAGCCATCCACTTCCGGAATCTGGGTCGAGAAGTACCGTCCCAGGACCCTCTCCGACATGGTGGGCCAGGAAGGGATCGTGCCGTTGCTCACGGCCTACGCCAAACAGAAATCGCTCCCGCACCTCATGTTCGCGGGACCGCCCGGGACCGGGAAGACCACAGCGGCCCTCGCGCTCGCGCGCGATCTGTTCGGAGAGGAGTGGCGTCAGAGCTTCCTCGAGCTCAATGCGTCCGACGAGCGGGGGATCGAGACCGTCCGAACCACGATCAAGGAGTACGCCCGGAGCGCGCCCATCGGGGGAGTGGGGTTCAAGCTCCTGTTCCTCGATGAGGCGGACAACCTCACCGCCGAGGCCCAAGCTTCGCTCCGCCGCATGATGGAGCGGTACTCGACCGCGTGTCGGTTCATTCTCTCGTGCAACTACTCGTCGCGCGTCATCGATCCGATTCAGTCGCGGTGCGCCGTATTCCGCTTCCATGCCTATTCCCCCGCGGACGTCCGCAAGCAGCTGGAGCGCGTCGCCCGTGGCGAGAAGGTCGAGGTCGCGGAGCCCGCCTACGAGGCAATCCTGGTCGCGGCCGACGGCGATCTTCGTCGGGCGACGAACCTGCTCCAGCTGACGGCGACCTACGCGAACCCGGTGACGCTCGATGTCGTTCGACGAGCTGCGACCATCCCGCTCCGCGACGAGGTCGAGGAGATGCTGAAGCTCGCGCTCACCGGGACCTGGAAGGACTTCATGGCGGCTCGAGACCGCCTCTACCGCCTCTTCACCGAACGCGGCGCGAGCGGCGAGGACATCCTTCGAGCGATTCACGGCTATCTCCCCGACATCCCCGACGCGTCCGTCCCGCCCGAGCGGAAGATCGACCTCGTCGATTTCCTCGGAGAGATCGACTTTCGGCTCGCGATGGGCGGATCGGAACGACTCCAACTCGAGACGGTCCTCGCGCGCCTTTCGAATCTCAAGGCACACGGGACCTGAGATGGTCGTCCGACAGCGCCGCATCCACGCCAAACCGAGGGTGTACCGCCGCGCCGTCGTCGTCGGGGAGCTCCGACTCGGAACGAAGAGCCTCACCTCGATCCGAGCGGGAACGGTTCGGAAGGGAAATCCCCTCGCGACGGGCGAGCTCGCCGGACTCCTCGCGATGAAGCGTACGCCGGAGCTCATCCCCCACTGTCACTCCATCGGGCTCACCGGGAGCCGCGTCGAGATCACGGTGGCGTCCGATCGGGTTCGGGTCGAAGCCGAGGCCGAATCCGTCGGCCGCACCGGCGTGGAAATGGAGGCCCTCGTCGGTGCGACGACGGCCCTCCTGACCGTCTGGGATATGGTGAAGTACTTGGAGAAGGACTCGCGCGGGCTGTACCCGACCGCCCGTCTCGGCCCGGTCGTGGTCCGCGAGAAGGAGAAGGGTCGGAAGGAACGATGACCGCGGAAGGAGCGGAACCGGCGGCCACCGGGACCGGGCGGCACCACCTCGGGGGCCAGAGGTCGATCGGATTCGCCGTGCTCTCCGTCTCGGATACCCACACGGAGCAAGACGATCCTTCGGGCTTTCTCGTTCAGGAGATGATCCAGCGTGCCGGGCATCACGTGGTCTCCTACCACCTCGTCGCAAACTCGATCGCGGACGTGCGGGACGCGCTCGACCCGCTCCTCGAGGAGCTCAAGGTGGAAGCCATCGTGACCGTCGGTGGAACGGGCGTGAGCTCACGGGACCTCACCGTGAACGCCGTTGAGGGGCTTGGGGGCCGCCTCCTTCCCGGCTTCGGCGAACTCTACCGGTCCATCAGCTTCGGAGAAGTCGGACCGCTCGCCGTGCTCAGCAGGGCGTCGCTCTATGTCGTCAAGCTGAAGCCGGTCTTCGCGCTCCCTGGCTCGGAGCGCGCCGTGCGCACCGCTGTCGACCGGCTGATCGTTCCGGCGGTCCAGCACCTCGTCGAGGAACTCGAGCGCTAGGTCGATCCCGTGCCGCTGCGGGTCGATCGCACCGCGAGCGCTCCGAGCGGCGGTGGTCCGGCATCCAGGATCTGCGGCGCGAGGCCCTGCCACTGGCAGAACTCCGTCCACGCGGGATTCGCATCGACGTGGTGCGCGAGAAGGAGCCCGTGGAGGGCGAGCGCCGCCCACGCTTTCCGGAGCTCGAACTGGGCGCGACCGAGATCGGTTCCGTTGTCGTAGAAGAAAAGGTCCACGGGGGGACCGGAGGCAAGGATCTCCTCGAGCCTCTCCTCCGAATTCCCGAGAACGAGCGTCCAGCGCCCGCGCAGGGACGGCGCGACCAACTGGCCCACAGAGCCCGCCGGAACCCCTGCGGCTCTTCCCGCAACAGGGCCGGGGCCGAGGGAGGTCAGGTTCCCCGCTCGATTCGCTTCGAGGGCAGCGAGAAGCCAGGTCGTCGAGTACCCTGGTCGGATTCCGGTTTCGATGATCCGCTGGGGTCGGATCGCGCGGACGAGGAGGTACAGTAACGCGCCCTGCGGCAACTCGCGGGTCAGCGGGAAGTTCGCCCCCCGATGGATGAGGTCCTCGGGGACCCCGCTTTGGACGAGCTCCTGGCGGAATCGTTTGAGGTCCTCGGCGGTGCAGTCCGAGAGCTCCGCGATTCGGTCGAGGGATGCCTGCCGGAACAGGAGCATCCGTTGCAGGATCGATTTTCGAACGGCCGGCGTCAGCAGGTTCGGGGCGCGAGGCGTGCCGGGGCCCGAGGGCACCGATGCTCCGTCCGGTAGGCGGCTCGCGGCGCCCGATCGAGACGTACCGAGGGTGGAAGTGCGCTCCATGTCCGGTCGAAGGCGGCCGAATACTTAGACGGCATGGCGGTGGGGCGAGTTTCAGGTGCTTTCCTCGCCGAAATCACGCGCAGGTGCGAACTGGCTTTATACGCGGGGACACTCCGAAGTCACTGAGGGAGAAATTGAGCGTGGAAGAGCTCGATGGGGCAGGATTCGATCGAATCTCCCAGAACAAGGTCGCAGTCATCGACGTCTGGGCTCCGTGGTGCGGGCCGTGCCGGATGGTCTCCCCCATCGTCGAGCGGCTCTCGACCCGGTACAACGGAAAGGTCCAGTTCGGGAAGCTCAACTCGGACGATCACGGCGAGAAAGCCGGCCAGCTCGGCATCATGAGCATCCCGACCCTGCTCTTCTACAAGGAAGGCAAACTCGTTGACCGGATCGTCGGGGCCTACCCCGAAGAGGTCATCGACGAGCACATCCGCAAGCTCCTCTGACTCCGCCGCCCGGGGTACGGGCCCGGGCGTAGCACCCTTCCCCTTGGGATTCTGAAGCTCGTGGAGCGCCCCGCTCCCGGGAGGTTCTATTGAGCACGCCTGCCACCGACCCCCAGCTCGAGCGGTACACGTTCCGGCGGAAGATCGAGGAGATCGCGGCCGCCAAGGGCCGGGCGACCGAGCTCATTTCGCTCTACGTCTCGCCCGGCAAGCAGATCTCCGACGTGATGGGGTACCTGCGGAACGAGTACGCGCAGAGTTCGAACATCAAGAGCCGGACCACACGGAAGAACGTCATGTGGGCGATCGAGTCGCTCATGGGCCGGGTCCGGGCGTACAAGGAACCCCCGAAGAACGGTCTCGCGTTCTTCGTCGGGAACCAGGCGGTCGGCGCCGATAAATCGGAACCGGTCACGTTCATCGTCGAACCTCCCGAACCGCTCAACACCTACCTCTACCGGTGCGATTCGAAGTTCTTCCTCGATCCGCTCCTCGGGATGATCCACGAGCCCGAGATCTGGGGCCTCGTGGTGATGGACCGAGCCGAGGTGACCATCGGCTTCCTGCGGGGGAAACGCATCGAGACCCTGCGCAACAAGCAGTCGCTGGTGCCGAGCAAGCACGGGCGCGGGGGCCAGTCCGCGCACCGGTTCGAACGGTTGATCGAGCACGCGGCGCACGAGTTCTTCGTGCGGTGCGGGGAGATGATCAACGAGCTGTTTCTCCCGCACAAGGACGCGATCAAGGGGATCCTGCTCGGCGGCCCGGGCGCAACGAAGGAGTACTTCTACAAGGAAAGCTACCTCCACTACGAACTCCAGCAGAAGATCGTCCAGCCTCTCTTCGACGTCGGGTACACCGACGAATACGGGCTCAAGGAGCTCGTCGAGAAAGCGACCCAGACCCTCCACGGGCTCGAAATCGCGGAAGAGAAGCAGCTCCTCCAGCGCCTCCTCCTCGAGATCCGCAAGGCGGAGACCGGACTCGCCGCCTACGGCGACGCCGACGTCTCGCATGCGCTGGAAGTCGGCGCGGTGGACCAGCTCCTCCTCTCGGAGGGGATCCGCAAGAAGTACGTCGAGCTCTCCTGTTCGAGCTGCGGGAACCACTTCACCCGGTCCGTGACGGACGAGAAGGTGGCTGAGGCTGCCTCGGGCGCGTGCCCGAAGTGCGGGGTCGCTTCCCTTTCGGCAGGCGCCGTCAACGACTACGTGGAGACGTTGTACGCTCGGGCGAGCCAGTCCGGCGCGCGCATCCGCATGATCTCCTCCGAAAGTGAGGAGGGGGAGTTGCTCGGGAAAGCGTTCGGCGGGGTCGCGGCCCTGCTGCGATACCCTCTCGCGCGCCCCTCGCCCTCGCCTCGGTAGCCCACCGATCGAGTCCATCCAGCCCGACGGGCCGGTGTTCACCTCGGCCCCATGAGTGAGAGCGCCCCGTCGTTCGGAACCCTTATCAAGCGGGGCCCTGCTCGGCCCCGAGAGGTAAGCTGTGTCAGCACCGACGTACCCAGGAGCGCCCTACGCCACGCCGTACGGTGGCGCACCAATGCCGATGGGAATGCCGCCGGCCGAAGTGCAGTCGCTGCGTTCGATGCTCAATATCGCCCGGATCCTCACGCTGATCATCGGTATCCTTTCGGTACTCGGACTCCTCGGAGTTGTAGCAGTGCTCGCGATCGCGAGCGCGATCGTGGGCGCCGGCGTTTACGACATCTGGGCCGTTTGGTTCGTGATCGTCGTTGTCGTCCAGTTCGTGATCTGGATCCAGCTCGGGGAGATCATCCGCCTCACCGACGCGGGCCAATACCAGGCCGCGAAGGACAAGTCGATCCTCTGGATGATCCTCGGGTTCATCTTTGGCTGGTTCATCGTCGGGATCCTGGTCCTCGTTGCCTACCTGAAGTTCGACCCGGTGATCAACTGGCAGCGTCAAATGGGCCAGGGTGGCGCACCGTTCGCCTACCACCCCGCCCAGAGCGCTGCGCCGGCCATGCCCTCCGCGATGCCTGCGGCTCCGGCCCCCCCCGCGGCTCCCGCAGCCCCTGCTGCGGCCACCTGCCCGCGGTGTGGCCGGCCAGCTGTCTGGATCGCCCAGTACAGCCGCTGGTACTGCTACACCGACCAGCAGTACATTTAGCGAGGGGCGCGGCGCCCGCGCGCTGCCCATCCGGCGCCGCCGTCCTGGCGTGTCACCAGAGGTGACCCAACGGATCCTCGGCGGCCTCGCTCGGAGGTTCTGTCGGCGGAACGCGCGTGGGCGCGCGCGGCGTGACCGCGGCTCCCGCCTGCGGGTAGAGGGCCGCATTCGGAGAGGCAGGCGGGGTCCGAGGGGGCTGGCGCTTCGCCACCACGGCAACGAACGCTGCGAGAACGACGATCACGAGGCCGATCCCCAGGAGAGGAGCGAACGGACGTGGGGTCGAGCCGTGGGGGCCCGCGCAGCCCACGAGAAGGCACTGAACGCCCTGCTGCGCACTCGCCACGCTTTCCGGTTGCGCCTGGATCGTCGTGGCCGCAGGACCGTCCGGCGGAAGCACGTCGGTCGACAATGTCGCCGAGCCCACGAGGGCCGTTGTGGGCACCGCAACCGATCCCGAAGCGGTCGACCTCGGGGCGTAGCTTGTGACGGAGGCGAGAATCGGGAGGTGCGCGACCGACCCGCGCGCACCCACATCGACGGCGGAGGTCGAGGCCAACTGGGCTCCGGTCGCCTGCGCTCCCCAGGGCACGGTGCTTCCCCCACCGAAGAGATCCGCCCCGATGGGGATCAGGAGGAATCCCTCCCAGGCGGAGAAGGGCCCCCCGATGTGGAGTGCGACGGCGGTCGAGCTCCAACCGCCGTCGAGGTTGGTCGACCCGAGGACCGAACCTGTCACGGTCACGTTCCCGTGGGCGCTGAGATGGTTGGGAGCCACCGAGATCGGTGTGGTGACGGTGACCCCAGAGAAGTCCGTCTTCGTGATGGCCCCGGCGAGCGCCCAACTTCCGGAGGCGGTGTAGGTGGAGGATGCGTTCCATTCGGTGGGCCCGAGTGGGTCGGGGACGAGCCCGAGGGCGGGTGTGAACGCGACGCTCGTAGCCGCGGAGCTTGCGACGTCGAGATGGGCGTGCGCCGAGAGCGTGCCTCGGAGGCTATGCCACACGAGCGACTCGGCCAGCGTCAGGTTCCCGAGGGCGGTGACGGTGGAGTTCTGGATCGCGATCGCGGGAGCCCAGCCGTTCGCGGTGTGCACGAACCCGTTGGTGGTGAACGTGGCGTAGGCGATCACGGTCTGCCAGGCGTGCTCGCTGATGTTCGCCGTCCCGATGGGATGGGAGCAGTCCGGGCGGCAGTAGGTAACGAAGAGAGACCCGACCATCGTGCGATTGGCCTCGACCTGGAACTGCTGGTTGGTGAGGTTGGTCTGGGTGAGGATCGTGTGCCAGCCGAGCGAGGCGTGAACGGAATACGTCGCCGTCCCGTCGGCCGAAACGCCGCTCGCGGTGACCGTGTGATCCGCCCCGAACGCCCACTGGGAAACTGGGACGATCACAGGGCCCAGCGCCGTCGTTCCCGAGGCGGCAGGCATGAGGGTCGCGACCAGGAAGAGCGCACACCCGAGCGCATACCACGCTCCGACGCGCATTCCAGCTTTCCGCATGGTGGGTTTGCGACGACCTCGCTCGAAGGGTTCCGAGTCCGTAGGGTGGGTATAAGGGCATGTTTCATCGTCGTTCGGGCCGATTGAACCCCATGCTAGGGCGTCCGCCGCCATCGAGGAGGGGGATGTGCGCGCGCTGACCGATGCGGAGGCGAAAACGATCGCCGTTCTCCTCGGTTCTGCCGCCTCGCCCGAGCGCGTCCGCCTGCAACGGTGCGGCCTTCCGAGATCCACGTATCATGCGGCGCGCCGGCGGGCGTACACCGAAGGCTGGCTTCGGGACCGGTATGTTCCCGAGCCCGAGCGATTCGGATTGAGGTGGGCAACGTTTCTCGTCGCCCGCCCGTTTGCGGATCGGGTGGAGGAGCTTTCGCGGCGATGGAGCGCGCACGAGGGCACTACGCTCCTCCTGGTGAGTCCCCGTGCGGTGATCGGGGTCTTCCTCGCCCGTACCGAGTCTGCCGCACGCGAGATGGCGCGGGGCTCCGGGTGGGGGGAGCTCGCGAGCTCCTCGACGTCCCTCGTGGCCGATCTTCAGGGCCCCTCGGTCCCCGTCTACTTCGACTTCGAAGGGCTGTGGTCCCATCTCGCCGGGATCGAGGGGACCGTGACCTATCCGATGGGACTCGGGGGATCGGCCCCTGCCGAGAACGATGTACCCCTCCCCTCCGAACATCAGAAGTGGGCCGCGGGCGAGCTCGCCTATCGTCCCTTCGCCGACTCGAGCCCAGCCGCCCTCGGTCGGCTCGTGGGCCCGCTGGGCCTGCCGTTCTCCCAGCAACGCCTGGTCGCGCTCGGCTGGGTGAACCACAGGGTCTTCCTCGATCCTTCGCGACTCTCCGCCTATCGTGGGAACGCGGCCGATCTGTACGTGTTCATCTCGGGGAGTCTCCTTCCGGGGATCCGGCCGGAGGTCGTCTTCCAGACCCTCGTGCGGGAGTGCGAGGTCTTTCCGTTCCTCTACGTGGTCGGCGACGGCAGGCTCCTCATCGGCGCGATGGGCGCCTCCCGACCCCCGCGCCCGGGGGCGCGGGCGGGACCGGCGCGAACGCAACCGGTCATGCCGACCCTCCAGAAGTCGATCACAGGCATCGAACTCCTCCAGGAGCCCGCGAGCGGCTTCGCCGTCGCCGTGGACCATCGGTACGACCGGGTCGCGCCGCGGCGCTCGGCAACCCAGAAGGTCAGTCCGGCGGCGTGATCCCCCGCGGCTCACCTCGAGAACGGGGCGGAAGCCCGCGCCAGACCGTCGGAACCAGGGCCGCCAGAATGAGCAGCGCCGATACGAAGAAGATCTCGTGGATCGAGCTGAGAAACCCCAGGGCGAGGGTTGCAGAAGTCGAGGCGGGGCGGGCGCCGACGAAGATGGCCTGGATCGCAGAACGCGGGAGGGAGCGGGAGAGGATCACGAGGGTCACGCCGAGGCTCACCGTCATCCCGGTATTCACGAACGTTGTGCCCACCGAGGAGGCGATGCCGCGCCGCCCGGGTTCTACGGCGCTCATCATCGCGGCCCGGTTCGGTGCGGCAAAGAGGCCCATCCCGGCTCCCGCCAGTAGGAGCGGTGGCGCGAGCGCGAGGAAGCTATCGTCGGGCCCAATGGTCGAAAGCCAGAGGAAGCGGACGAGCTGATCAGGTG